>DAITMI010000085.1:0-11803 GCA_036835225.1 Rhodoferax sp.
TCCTCGCTCATCTCGAACTTGCGAAACACATGGATAGCGCTGGTCAACTGGGTACGGGCAGATTCAAAGTCACCGTCATGCAGCGCGTTTTTGGCCAGATGCCACATCGCCTTGGCATGCCCGCGGGTGTCACCATTGTCTTGACAAATCTTCAGCGAGCGGGTGAAGCACTGCGCCGCCCGCGGCCAGTCCGCTGACTCCAGCGCCACTTGCCCCAGCACCAGCTCACATTCCCCTTGCACTTCCACATGCTTGATCGTGCGCGCAACGGCGAGTCCGTGTTCGAGTTCGGCCTGCGCCAGCGCATCGTTGCCCTCGTACAGGTCAATTTGCCCCAGATGCAGCAGTCCGATGGCTTCGCCCTGCTTGTCGGCCAGTTCACGGAAAATCTTCAGCGCCTCTTCTTCGCCCTCGCGGGCCTTGATAAAGTCGCCAATGGCCAACCGGGTTGGCGTCAAGGTGGACAGGGTTGCAGCGATGTCCACCGGATTGCCCAGCCGCCGGCGCACATCCAGACAGGCTTCAAGCATCTGAAGCGCCGTGGCGTGGTCGCTCTGGCTGCCGGCCAAATTTGCCCCCACATACAAGGCATGGGCTTGCGCCACATCGGAGGCCTGGATGGCCGGTAATGCCAGCGCCGCTTGGATCAGGCTGCGCCCTTCGGTTGCGTAACCGCGCAGCCACCAGAAACCCTGCATGGCCACGGCGAACTTCACTGCAATGAAGGAGTCCACCGCGCCGGTCAGTGACAGTGCCATCGCTGCGCGCAAGTTGTCAATATCCGATTCGAACCGACGGATCCAGCGAGCGTGCTCTTCACCCATCAGGCCTTGTCTGCCTGCTTTGGCGACTGAAAAAAAGTGCTGGCAATGCGCGGCAGCAATGGTGGCGGTTTCTGCGCGTTGCTCAAGCTTGTCGCTGGCGTATTCGCGAATCGTCTCCAGCATGCGGTACCGGGTGCCTTCATCGCGCTCCTCCATCATGACCAATGACTTTTCCACCAGCAAGGCAAGCAGGTCGAGCACGTCATCACTACTCAGGGGATCGCTGCCACCAATCGCCTCTGATGCCTCCAGGTCAAAGCCGCCGACAAAAACGGCCAGCCGGTTGAGCAACACCTTCTCGCGTTCCTGCAACAGGTCATACGACCAATCGACGAGGGCACGCAGCGTCTGCTGGCGTTCCTGCAACACGCGCGAACCCCCGGTCAATATTTTGTAGCGGTCCTTGAGCCGGGTATTGATGTCCGACACCGACAACGAACGCACCCGTGCAGCCGCCAGTTCCAGCGCCAGTGGAATTCCTTCCAGCCGGGCCACCAGCTCGGCCACTGCGGGGACCTCGCGCTCAGTGAGCGCAAACGACGGTTTGTGCGCCTGTGCGCGCTCCACAAACAAAAGCACCGCCGACGAACGCAGTAGCGCGTTCATCCCATCACCAGGTTTGGGCACCGGCAAAGGCATGATGGGGTAGGCCCGTTCACCTGGGATGTGCAAGGCCTCCCGGCTGGAGGAAAGCATGCGGACAAAGGGGGCGGTCTTGACAATGGCATGCGCCAGGTCAGCACAGGGCTTGATCAGATGTTCGCAATTGTCGAAAATCAGCAGCACCCGGCGCGGCTTGAGGTGGGCGCAGATGGACTGAATGAGCGCGCGCTCGGGCTCCTCACGCACGCCCAGCAGCTGTGCCGCTTCGCCCATCACCAGTGCTGGGTCACGAATGGGCGCCAGGTCCAGAAACCAGGCGCCATCGGGGTACTGATGGATGACTTCCGCTGCTACCTGCAGTGACAAACGGGTTTTGCCCAGACCGCCCATGCCGACCAGGGTCAGCATGCGCGCCGTGGTCAGCAAGGCTTTTACCTCGTCGATTTCTCGTTCGCGTCCGATGAATGAGGTGCCGGACTGGGGCAAGTTATTGGGTATGTCCTTGACCGGCAACCACCAGTCACCGGCCTTGATCACCCGATAGACTTTTTCACTGTCGTGCGGCGCGACCATGCGTGTCTCTGGCGTGCCGACCTCAAACAGCTCAAGGGGATCGCTCACCCCTTTGATCATCCAGTGGCCATGCGACTCGACCTTGAGTTCAGTCTTGCCCAGTGCCTCACGTGCCTCGGCGGTGAGCAGGGTCTGCGCACCCATTGCCAAGGACATGACACGCGCCGCAGTGGGCTTGGCCAAGCCGTCCACTTCAAGCGGTTTTGCGCCCCGCGCGACGTCATCGGGGCTGTTTTCGCGCAGGATGACGGGACCCACATGCAGCCCGGCACGGGCTTTCAGGGGAACCGGCAAGGCAGCCAGCGCCTGGTGGTAGGCCAGCGCATAACCCACGGCATCCGCTGCGCCATCAAACAGCAGCAGCATGCCGTCGGTCTTGTCGATTTCACGCCCGTGCCACTCAGGCAACAGGTCACGCGCCACCCGGTCATGACCGACCCAGACCTCTGCCATGGCGTCATCACCCAGTTTTTCCGACAGCTTGGTACTGCCAACCACGTCGGTTAACAATAAAGCGCGAAGATCACTCATTTTTAAGGTCGTTCATGGTGGCACACCAAGTCTAACCGTCCTCTTGTTGCGATGGCAGTGGCAGCGCCAGTGGCACAGCGTGTACATTGAAGCATGACCCACGCCGCCTTGCCGTCCCACGCTCTGCAAGCCGCTGCGTGCCGCGACGGGAAACTGCTACAGCAGTTTGTCACAGACCATATCAGTGTCAATGCATGGCCCATTCATTCACCCGCCCTGGGGAGACACATTGAGCAAGAAGGGCTGGACCTGGTGCGGGCGCGCGAGTTTGAACTGAGCAAGCCCCAACTGGTGGCCCTGATGCGTCACATGTACCGCGCCAGTCACCGTGTGGAAAGAATGCTGGCCATCCACAATGCATTTCATTGCGCCATGCATAACTTTGAGGTCTTTATCCGGCTGCTAGTGCTGGAGTGGCCACAGGACGTGGCGATGCCAGAGGCAGTGGCGCGAGCGCCGCTGCAAGCCTATATGACATTGGAGCGTGCGCTGCCGGTGGCGCTTGGCGTCATTGAGGCACTGCAGGAAAACGGCGTGCATGGATCGACCATCGCGCGGGATGCGCTGGCGGCGCTCGGGCATGACTATGGTCATACCGGCGGCACCGACCGCACCGATGCCAATGGGCGCATGCAGCGGCTGACCCACGAGGAAATGGCGGAAAAGCACGTCGCGGGAATGGGTCTGCGGTTTGGCTACCCGTCGGCCCTGATTCTTGAGAGCATGGCGGGCATTCGAGCCACCACTTTTCATCATCGGCCCGGGCGCCTTCGCGTGGAACCCGCCAATGTATTTGAGAGGCGCATCACCCTCGCCGATGTGATGGGATGTGTGCTGCCACCAAGCCAATGGTTGACCCATGTCGGTACGCCCGTGTTGCTGGAGAAGATTCCCTTCTGGAAGCAGAGATCCATAGAGATTGCAGTCGAAATGCAGTTGCTTCAGGCGCAAACCCTGGCCAGCCAGCACGACCAGGGAGCCATCGCGGCCATTGCATTGAAGCAAAAGGAACTGGCTGCCGAGCGTGCCAGCATCATTGGCGATATCGGCGAATGGTTTCGCAGCGAGCACGGCTTCTTTGTTTTCATCGAGGCATACAAACTGGAGCCCGTCCCCGGGGCAAGGAAACTCTGGGGTGCGATTGTTCAGCAAAAAATTGCACTGACGGAGATGATTCTGTCCAAGACGCACTTGCTCAACCCGCTGGCCGCGCTTGGCGCCGATTTTCTGGAAACCTTTGCCTGCCAGGTGTCCAACACACCCTGCTTGAAAGACCGGTTGCAGCAAGACGACATTGATGTTCGCCTGCGCGAGTTGCTGCAGCCGCTCATCCACTATTCAATGGAGCGGCACTGAAGTACGATGCCTTGCCATAGGTTTCCCTAAATCTCAGATACCAGGTAAATACGCCCTATGCAAAACAGTTCACGCTATCACGAGAGTCTTCTCACTGAATTGTTGACGACGGCTTTTGGTGTGCCCGATGCAGAATCGCTGGGCATACTCCGGGAGCAATTGCGATGGGTCCAGGTCGCGGGCGGGCAATCATTGATGGAGCAGGGTGAGCCGGGCGACTCGATGTACTTGTCGGTCAGCGGTCGCCTGCGCGCCTATGTGCAGCAAGACGATGGCAGTCAGAAAATGGTGCGGGAAATGGGTCGCGGACAGGTCATCGGCGAGATGAGTCTGTTCACCAATGAGCCACGGTCAGCGACAGTGGTGGCCATCCGGGACTCCGTGCTGGTGCGGCTGGACAAGGCGCAGTTCGACAGATTGGTCGCCAGCAACCCCCAGATTTCCATGGCACTGACCCGGCAGATCATCAGCCGACTCAAGACCGAGCATGCGCCGAGCAAGGCAGCGCCGCCGGTGACCATCGGGTTGCTGCCCATCACGGAGGACGTCGCCCCCGGTGCCATCGCACAGGCGTTGGCCGTTCAGCTCCAACGATTTGGCAGAGTGTGCGTCGTCGATGCGGCCACCGTCAATGGCGAGGTGGGTCTGGATATATCCTCGAGTCCCGTACCGTACGGCACTTCGGAACTCAGTACCCGCGTTTCATTGCTGCTGGACCAGATCGAAGCCGAGCACGACTTCCTGTTGCTGGTTGCAGATGCCTCGCCCACCGTCTGGTCTCACCTGTGCAGCCGGCATTGTGACGAGCTCCTGTTGCTGGCCGACGCCACCAAGCCTGCGGTGGTGCACCCCAATGAAACCGATTGCCTGGTCGTGCGCCCGCCGCGTAGCGAGGCGGCGCAGATCCTGGTGCTACTGCACGGCGCAGACGTGCTTTGCCCCAGCGGTACCGCGCGCTGGCTGGCACGGCGACCGGTCGCAGACCACATTCACATCCGGCCGACGCTGGAGCGCGACATGGCGCGGCTGGCGCGGATGCAAAGCCGCACCGCAGTGGGTCTGGTGCTGGCTGGCGGTGGCGCCCGCGGCTTTGCCCACCTGGGCATTTTGCGGGCCTTGCAGGAGCAAGGCATCGAAATCGATTGTGTGGGGGGCACCAGCATGGGTTCGGTGATGGGCTTTATGGTGGCATCGGATCAGCCTCTCAAACCCATGATGGCGGTGGTGCACGATGCCTTTCGCGTCAATCCAACCGGAGACTTCAATTTTCTGCCGATGGTGTCGCTGATTAAAGGTGTGCGGATGCGTGGCATTTTGAAGCATTCCGTGGAGTCCCTGCTGGGCCAGGCCGTGGACATCGAAGACCTGTGGAAGAACTACTTCTGTGTTGCAACCAATTACTCGCAGGCGCGCGAGGACATTCTTCAAAATGGCGACTTGCAAAAGAGTATTTTGGCCAGTATTGCCATTCCCGGTGCTCTGCCTCCCGTTGTGCGCGACGGCGACCTGCTTTGCGATGGCGGCACGTTCAACAATTTCCCGGTGGACGTCATGCGTACGCGCCGGGGTATCGGTACGGTCATCGGCGCCGATCTCAGTGCCCGCAAGCCCAGGCGACTGGAATTTGCCGAGGTGCCCAGTTCCTGGGCCTTACTCAGAGACCGCTTTCGGCCCCGCAAGGCGCGCCGCTACAAACTGCCGGCACTGTCCGCCTACCTGCTCAATGTGACGATTCTCTACAGCATGTCACGCCAGCGTGCAGCTCAACGCATTACCGATATTTATTTCAATCCACCGCTGGAGCGAGTGGGCCTGCTGGACTGGACGCGCATTGATAGCATTGTCCAGCAGGGCTATGAGCACGCCCGCGAAGTGCTCGAC
Organism: Rhodoferax sp.; assembly: GCA_036835225.1. Classification (GTDB taxonomy): domain Bacteria; phylum Pseudomonadota; class Gammaproteobacteria; order Burkholderiales; family Burkholderiaceae_C; genus Rhodoferax. The sequence goes on from DAITMI010000085.1 coordinate 5,769, forward strand.
CGTGCAGACATGCAGGCGTATGCCAGCCGTCTGCGTTCTCAATGCCCAGCCAACGGGGTGAAGCCATGAGCCACTTCAACATAGCGTATTTTTTTGGATTCATTGGTGCCGCCCTGATGGTGACCAGCTATCTAATGAAGAGCATGCTGCCGCTGCGGGTGGTCGCCTTGGTCGCCTGCCTGTTCCTGGTGCTGTATGGGTACCTGGCCGCAGCCATGCCGACCTTGCTGCTATACGGCGCGCTGATCCCGATCAACATCAAGAAGACACTTCAGATTCACAAGCTGGTGCAGGCCATCAAGAACGCCAAGTCCAATACACCTGTTTCGCAATGGCTGCTGCCCAACATGACACGGCGCACGGCGAAGGCGGGCACCATACTCTGGAAGAAGGGCGATGTCGCCACCGAGATGCTGTATCTGGAGGCAGGCAGCCTGCGCTTGGTGGAGTACGACGAGGCGCTGGTGCCGGGCAGCCTGGTCGGCGAGATTGGGCTTTTCGCGCCCGACAACCGCCGCACACTCACCCTGGCGTGCGTCAGCGACTGCACGCTGTACAGCCTGTCGGCCGAAGGCATGGCGCGTCTGTACTACCAAAATCCCAAGCTGGGCTTCCACGTCATGCGTCTGATTGTGGCGCGTCTGATGAACGATGCTGAGAAGGCACGTCATGCAGCCGCGGCCAAAATCGAGGTGCCACCGAACTCAGTGCAGGCATGACCCGCACAGCACTTCGTTACAAGACCTACGCCGCATTGTCGGGAGGCGAGTCCCACCGCGGTGCCGTCTGGCTGGTGCTGTTGATCACTTTCAGCGTTGTCTTTACCACCGCAATCACCGTGCTTCAGTCGATGCCGGCTTTGCGGCCTGCGATTGCAGCGTCCGCCCTGGTCGCCCTTCCGTTGTGCGGAATTGTCTTCATTGCGGAGTTCTTTCTGCGGATCTGGACTGCAACGGAAAGCAATCGATTCAGCAGGACCTTCCCCATTTTCGGAAAGCGTGGCGCCTATTTGCTGAGCTTTCACGGTGTCATCGATCTGTTGGCCTGCGTTCCAGCGGTCGATCTTCTGGCTGGCATTCCTGCCACGGGCTGGATCAGCGTGTTCGGCGTCATCTCCCTGTTCAAGCTCGCCCGCTATGTGACAGGCCTTGAACTGGTGGGCGCGGTCATTCGCAATGAACGACAGCCCCTGATGGCATCGGTGCTCACATTGGGGTTGCTGCTCATCGTGCTCTCCACCTGCCTGTTCCTGATCGAACACGAGGCCCAACCCGAGCGCTTCAAATCCATTCCGCACACCATGTGGTGGGGCATGGTGACGTTGACAACGGTGGGCTACGGAGACATGGTGCCGGTTACCCCGCTCGGACGGATTTTGGGCGGCATGACGATGCTGATCGGCATCGGCATGTTGGCCATGCCCACCGGCATCATCGCCACCGGTTTTGCCAGTGAGCGCCAGCGCCGCGAACTGCTGGAAACCTGGAAAATCGTCTCCAGACTCCCCTTGTTTCAAGGGCTGGACGCAAGCTGGATTGCTGAAATTTCGGGGCTTCTTAGAACCCTGGTCATTCCGGCCCACGTCATTGTCATCAGCAAGGGGGAGTTTTCCACCTCTTTGTTCTTCATCGTCGACGGCGAGGTGGAGGTGGACCTGCTGCCGGCGCCGCGCCGCATGAAGAGTGGGGAGTTTTTTGGTGAGGCCGGTCTGCTGCACAACAAACCCCGCAGCGCCACGGTGACCACGGTCAAGCCAACGCGGTTTCTGGTGTTGGGGCTGGCCGAATACCAAAACCTGATGTCCCGCGCGCCAGCGTTGCGGAAAAAACTGGAAGAAGTGGCCTCCGAGCGAACCTTCGAGAGCCGCTGAGGAACTGCGGGATACGCTGCGCTCCCGTCACCCAAGCACTCAAAACCAAGTCTGATGTCGCCCCCACTCAAGCGTTGATTCAGTACCCTTGGCGCCGACGGACAATGATTGATAGCCGAGGTTCTGCAGCTTGGGACCTACAGCCGCTGGTTCCCCCTGCGCGGGAAGAGAGACGGGATAATCTTCGTCTCCATGAGAAATTTCAAACCGACGTGATCACAAAATGTCCCTGCTAATTATTGATGCGCTGAACATCATCAGGCGTATTCACGAGGCTATTCCCGAGCCAGACAGCGAGGTGAAGGTGGCGGACACCATCAAATCGAGCCTGAGCTCGTTCAAGCGCGCACTCAAGACCCACAGGCCGACCCACGCGGTTGCGGTCTTTGACCATGGAGGTCGCACCTGGAAACATGATCTTTATGAGGGCTATCAAGCCCACCGCAAACCCATGCCGCAACCCTTGCGCGATGGCTTGCTGACCATCAAGCACGAACTGCATGACATGGGCTTGCACTGGATTGCCATTGAGGGCATAGAAGCAGACGATACCATTGCCGCGCTGGTCGATAAATGGTGCAAGGCCAGGTCGGAGCGAGCCATCATTTTGTCGACCGACAAGGATTTTTTGCAGCTGCTGAGTGACCAGGTCTGTATCTACGACCACTTCAAAGACGTCTGGCGTGATTGCGCTTATGTGCAGCAGAAATTCGGTGTCACGCCGTCGCAGATGGGCGATCTGCTGGCCCTCATGGGTGATGCGGTGGATGGCGTCCCCGGTGTGGACAAGGTCGGCTGCAAAACCGCGGCCACGCTGCTGCGAATCAATGGCAATCTTGACCGCCTGATCTCCAACGCCGACAAGGTAGGGGGCCAGGTTGGCGTGAATCTGCGCAAGGGAATTGAGATAGCCAGGCTGTCCAGACAACTGGTTTCATTCAAGACCGATAAGCCGCTTGGGCTGACCTGGAAGATGCTGGTGCAGGTTCGGGTACAAACACCCCCTTCTCACACCATGACCGAGAGTTCGCCATGAGCACACTGCAAGCGGAGTTGGACCGCCTCTATCTCTCTCACGAGCGAAACAGCCAAAACCCCCACGGTGCCGAGCCCGGCCTGATTGCGCCCGACGGGACAGTACGCGCCATGGTGCTGGAACTGGCCAGACCCGCCGACTGGACCCTGCTCTCAATCCTTTGGCGAGGGGTGCAGACTGATCTTGAGTTGCCCGCGCCTGCGATCGCCGTCTCCGGCATTGACGCTTACCAACTGTGGTTTTCACTCGCAGAGCCCGCGTCCGTCGCGCAAGCGAGGACGTTTCTTGAATCGCTACGTTTGCGCTATTTGAGCTTGGTGGCACCCGGACGCCTTTCGATGATGCCTGCTGTTGACGCGGCCAGCCCCAACAAAATCCATCACGCCCTGTTGGTACCCGCGCTGCAGCCAGCAACGGGCCGATGGTCCGCGTTTGTGGCGCCGGACCTGGCCGCCATCTTCTCGGAAGAACCTTGGCTTGACCTGCCCCCCAACCCCGATGCTCAGGCCAAGGTACTGGCGCGCCTTGAATGCATCAAGCCCGCTGTTTTTCATGCCATCCTGGAACGGCTGAGTCCGGTTGTCAGGACGGAGACCTCACCAATCACATCCGCGGCTGACGAGACGAATGGCAGCCAAGCCAATCAGGAGGTCAAAGCGTCAGCACCACATGGGAACAGTCTCGATCCCAAGGACTTTTTGCTGGGCGTGATGAACGACAAGACGGTTGAACTTCATCTGCGGATCGAGGCGGCGAAAGCACTCTTGCCTTATTTCCAGGGTCGGTGCGGCGGCTGAGCTGGCTGAAGATCGGCAAATCATCGGAATGACCCTTGGCAGTCTATGGCTGGCTGTCACGGTTGACTTTGTTAGCGGACAACAGAATCAACGCACCCATCGACCCATAAATATTATGGGTTTCGAGTATGATTTAAAAAACAAAAAGGGAGTGCTTGATGCACAAAAGCTTCAAGAAGCAATCGGTCCAGCAGCTTCAACGGCACATCAGGGTGAACTCGAAACTGACTGAACTGGTGTTTTTGTCAACACATGCTCAAGATCAAATGCGCGCCAGAAAAGTGCTTCAGAGTGAGCTTTATGAATGCCTGCGTGAAGGCGTCATCGCACTGCAGCCGGAAGAAGACATGAAAACCGGACATTTGATCTGCCGCATGGAGCGCTACGTTTGCGGTCGCAACCTTGCGGTTTGTGTTGCGCTGGATGACGACGATCCTGACTTGATTGTTGTCACTGTATTCGTCGTAAAGAACAAGGGGAAATGATGTACCACTACACAGAATGTGGGCTGGACAATGTCTGGCTCTCCAACGGCTATACCGAAAAAAAGACGGCGTATGGCAAGGCCGTGTCCATCGCCAATGCAGATGAACTGCACAAAATTCTGGCAGAAGATTTGATCAAAAAACCTGGCCGGCTGACTGGCAAGGAATTTCGTTTTCTGCGGGTGCAATTGGGGCTGTCACAGTCCGCAACGGCCAAAGCGCAAGGCGTATCGGAGCAGAACGTCAGTTTGTGGGAGCGTCATGGCAAAGTTCCCAAGGCAAATGACCATCTGATGCGCGTCATGTACATGCTGCATGAATCAAAAAGCCAGCTCCTTGAAGATGCGTTTGATCGCATCATGACGGTTGAACGTCTGGTGCATCAACGCATCGTGGCAAAAGCCACCGCAAAAGGTTGGGCGCCAACGCTTGAGCACCTTTTGGACAATGACGAGCGCTTTGCGCTTGCGGCTTGAGGCCCAGGAATTGCGCGCTGACCGGCAGTTTGCCGTGGCGTATTTGAAAGCGGCGCAGGAAGAGTTGGACGACCCGAACAACCGGGCGGCAGGCCTGCTGGCCTTGCGCGATGTGGCCGAAGCTTATGGCTGTTTGGGGATGGTGGCCGAGCAAGCGGACATCAGCCGGGAACCGCTTTACCGCTCGCTGTCACCCAAAGGCAACCCGACCTTGAAGACCCTGCTGGCGGCGCTGAAGTCGGTCGGGATGCGATTGTCGGTGGAGCCGGAGAATCACGCACATGCGTGAATCTGTTGGGTTTCGCTTTGTTCGGGACATGATGCAAAGAATTGAAGGGGTTTGATTCCCTTGCGGAGCGCCATCTACACGACATGAATTGGAATCCAGCCCCCCAATTCCTGAGCCTTGCTCGCTGGTATATTGTCAGATCAACAAAGCAACCGCAGGCACGTCGCACCCCATGTATCGCATCAACCACAAGACGAACCGAATCACAAAACTCAAAGAAATGAGCTTCTCAGAATTGGGATTCTCGGAACGGAATCATTTGCAGGAATGGCTGGCCAATCAGCCTGACGCGCTGGGTGAAGAACTGCTCATCATTCAAAAAGAGTTTGATGGTTTCGACGATACGAAAGAGCGCCTTGACCTTTTGGCGATCGACAAGCAAGGATCACTGGTCATCATCGAAAACAAGTTGGACGACTCCGGTCGCAACGTGGTGTGGCAATCCCTCAAGTACGCCTCGTACTGCTCAACTTTGTCGAAGACCCAGATTGGGGAGATTTACCAAAAGTACCTCGATAAGACCGGACCCGGCAAGGACGCGAAAGCCTTGATCTGTGAGTTCCTCGGAAAAGAAGATTTTGCGGAAGTCGTTTTAAATCTTGGCAACGACCAACGACTCATCATGGTTGCAGCCGAATTTCGTAAAGAAGTTACCTCGACTGTTCTCTGGCTCCTGAAACACCGCGTGTTCGTCAAGTGCTTCAAAGCAACACCGTTTCAGGATGGACCGGATCTGTTCCTCACTGTCGAACAGTTGATCCCCTTGCCGGAAGCGGAAGAACTGATGATCGGCATCTCCGAAAAGGAAGTGGAAGAGCAGTCTTTGGAACGGGGCCAAGCCACCCGTTACCAACTGCGTACTGATTTTTGGCATCAAACGCTGGAGGCACTTCAAGACGCAAAGGTCACGTTGTATGGCAACGTGGCGCCCAGCAGGGATCATTGGCTGAATACGGGCTCAGGACTCAGTGGCGTTTACTATTCGATGATTTTCAACCGAGATGAGGCCCGTGTTAACTTTGGTCTGGGGCGCGCCTCAAAAGAACAGAACAAGGCACTTTTTGACATCCTGAATGCACGCG
>DAITMI010000086.1:0-11444 GCA_036835225.1 Rhodoferax sp.
AGCATCACGGAATTTACCTCCGGCCGATAGGGCGCGGTTAATTGAGCGCTTACAATTTTTCTCTAAAAACGGAGAACGACCACGTCCTGCTGAGAAGCGAACAGTACGAATCCAAGGGATCGGCCCAAAGCGGCATCGCGTCGGTCCAGGCCAACAGCGCCCTTGACGCCCGCTACGAGAAGAAGGTGTCCTCTGACGGAAAGCCCTACTTCAACCTGAAAGCGGCCAACCACCAAATCATCGGCACCAGCCCGATGTATGGCTCGGAGCAAGCCAGAGATGATGGAATTGCTTCGGTCAAAGCCAGCGGCACCGGCACCACCGTTAAAGACAATACCTAAGCGCCACCGGGACTTGCAGCGAAGTCAGGTGAGAGCGGCAAGCACCGCGCCGGCACGCCGACGCGGTTGGCTCAGGTCGAACATTAACCCACCCAGCGCCGCGCGTTCTGCCACAACTGCATCCACGGGCTGAGCGCGGACGGATCGCCGCTGGTCCAGCTCATCTGAATGTTGCGGAACACGCGCTCCGGGTGCGGCATCATGGCGGTAAAGCGGCCGTCCGCCGTGGTCACCGCCGTCAAACCGCCGGGGCTGCCGTTCGGGTTGAACGGGTAGGCCTCGGTCGCGGCACCATGGTTGTCGGTGAAGCGCATGGCGGCGATGGCCTTGTCGGAGTTGCCGCGGTACTTGAAGTTGGCAAAGCCCTCACCATGCGCCACCGCAATCGGCAAACGCTGGCCGGCCATGCCAGCGAAGAACAGCGACGGGGAATCCAGCACCTCCACCATGCTCAGCCGCGCCTCAAAGCGTTCGCTCTGGTTGGTGGTGAAGCGCGGCCACTCGGCGGCACCGGGGATGATGTCGGCCAGCTCGGCAAACATCTGACAGCCGTTGCACACGCCCAAACCAAAGGTATCGCTGCGGCCAAAGAACGCCTTGAACTGACTGCTAAGCACCGGGTTGAAGGTGATGGAACGGGCCCAGCCAATGCCGGCGCCCAAAGTGTCGCCGTAACTGAAGCCACCGCAAGCGACCACGCCCTTGAAGTCGGCCAGGTTGGCGCGACCACTTTGCAGGTCGGTCATGTGCACATCAAAGGCTTCAAACCCGGCCTCGGTAAAGGCGTAGGCCATTTCGACATGGGAGTTGACGCCCTGCTCGCGCAGCACCGCCACCTTGGGTCGGGACAGCATCAAGGCAGGGCTGGCCAGACTTGCTACTGATTTAGGAGCTGCTTGCGCATGTTCTACAAGAGCTAGAGGCTGATTTGGCACTAAATTCAGGTGCAAACCCGGGTCCAGCGGATCGCCGGCGGCAGCGTGTTCGGCATTGGCACAGGCCGGGTTGTCGCGCGCTTTGCAAATCTTCCAGCTGGTGTTGTCCCAGACCTGGTGCAGGTCCTGCAACTTGGCGCTGAACACGGCTTTGGCATCGCGCCAGACCTGCACCTCACCGACGCCGGCCTGGATGGCGGAGTCGGTCGGGCGGGTTTTGCCAATCTCGTGACTGTATTTGCTCAGCCCATGCTCGCGCAGGGTTTGCATGACGTCACCGCGCTGCGCCGTGCGCACCTGCAGCACCACGCCCAGCTCTTCGCTGAACAGGGCTTTGAGGGTGAGCTCGTCGCGCCGGGCGCTGACCTGGCCGGCCCAGTTTTTGCTGTCGCCGACGTCAGCACGGCTGTCGGTGATGCCGTCACCCTCGGTGACCAGCAAATCGACATTGAGCGCCACGCCGACATGGCCGGCAAACGCCATTTCGCACACCGAGGCAAACAGGCCGCCGTCGCTGCGGTCGTGGTAGGCCAGAATTTGGCCCTGGGCACGCAAGGCGTTGACGGCGTTGACCAGGTTCACCAGGTCTTGTGGCTGGTCCAGATCCGGCACCTCGTCGCCCAGCTGGCCCAGCGTTTGCGCCAGGATGCTGCCGGCCATGCGGTTCTGGCCGCGGCCCAGGTCGATCAGCAGCAGCGTGGTGTCGTCCGTCGCATTCAACTGCGGCGTCAGCGTACCGCGCACATCGGCCAGCGTGGCAAAGGCGGTGACGATCAACGAGACTGGCGAGGTGACCTTTTTCTTCTCTCCTTCGCTACCGGACGGGCTTGACGCGCTACCGGAGGAGCTTAGCGGCTCCTGCCACTGCGTGCGCATGGACAAGGAGTCCTTGCCGACCGGGATGGAAATGCCCAGCGCCGGACACAGCTCCAGCCCTACCGCTTTCACGGTGGCATAGAGCGCGGCGTCTTCGCCCGGCTCGCCACAGGCGGCCATCCAGTTGGCCGACAGTTTGACGCGCGACAACTCAAATGGCGCGGCCAGTAAATTGGTGATGGCCTCGGCCACCGCCATGCGCCCGGAGGCCGGCCCGTTGACCGTGGCCAGCGGCGTGCGCTCGCCCATGCTCATGGCCTCGCCGGCAAAGCCTTTGTAATCCGCCAGCGTCACGGCGCAATCCGCCACAGGCACCTGCCAGGGGCCGACCATCTGGTCGCGGTGGCTAAACCCACCGACGGTACGGTCACCAATGGTGATGAGAAAGCGCTTTGACGCCACCGTCGGGCTGGCCAGCACGTCGATGCAGGCCTTTTGCAGATCGACACCGGTCAGGTTGACCGGCGCAAAGCTGCGTTCCACCGTTGTCACGTCACGGTGCATCTTGGGCGGCTTGCCCAGCAGCACGTTCATCGGCATGTCCACCGGAGCCCCCACGTTCGGCACTTGCGTGTCCTCACTGCCCCCCGAGGGGGCTGCGCTTGCTTGGGGCGGCCCGACGCGGCGCGCGGTGCCATCGTCCGCCACGACCAGTTGGCGCTCTTCCGTGGCCACACCCACCACCGCAAACGGGCAACGCTCGCGTTCGCACAGGGCTTGGAACTGTTCCAGCGATTCCGGCGCAATCGCCAGCACGTAGCGCTCCTGGCTCTCGTTGCACCAGATTTCCTTGGGGGCCATGCCGGATTCCTCCAGCGGTACGGCGCGCAAATCGAAACGGGCACCGCGCCCGGCGTCGTTGGTGAGCTCGGGGAAGGCATTGCTCAGGCCGCCGGCGCCGACATCGTGGATCGCCAGAATGGGGTTGGTCGTGCCTTGAATCCAACACTGGTTGATGACTTCCTGCGCGCGCCGTTCAATCTCGGGGTTGCCGCGCTGCACCGAATCAAAGTCGAGCTCGGCCGCATTGGCGCCGGTGGCCATGGAACTGGCCGCACTGCCACCCATGCCAATGCGCATGCCGGGGCCGCCGAGCTGGATCAGCAAACTGCCGGCGGGGAATTCAATTTTGTGCGTCTGGGTGGCGTCGATCACGCCCAGGCCGCCGGCGATCATGATCGGCTTGTGGTAGCCGCGCTGCTCTTGCTGCTGCGTGGAAACGCCAGCGGCATCGGCCACCGCGTAGCGCAAACTCTGTTCGTATTCGCGAAAGTAACCGAGCAAATTGGGACGGCCAAATTCGTTGTTGAAGGCCGCGCCGCCCAGTGGGCCCTCGGTCATGATCTGCAAGGCGCTGGCAATGTGCGCAGGTTTGCCATACGCCGTGCGCGGTTCGCCCTGAGCCGGAGTGGCGGAAGAATCGGGCCAGAGTTTGGACACGGTAAAGCCGGTCAAACCCGCCTTCGGTTTGGAGCCGCGCCCGGTGGCTCCTTCGTCACGGATCTCGCCGCCCGCGCCGGTGGCAGCGCCAGGAAAAGGTGAAATGGCAGTCGGGTGGTTGTGCGTTTCCACCTTCATCAGGATATGGTTGGTTTCGCTATTTTTTTCATAGCTAGCTGCGCATATTCCACGAGGGCCAGAGGCCGATTTAGCTACAAAGCGCTCAACCTGCACGCCTTCCATCACCGAAGCGTTGTCCGAATACGCCACCAGCATGTGCTGCGGATGGGTCTGGTGCGTGTGGCGGATCATACCGAACAGGCTTTGCTCTTGCGCCACGCCGTCAATGGTGAACTGGGCGTTGAAAATCTTGTGGCGGCAGTGCTCGCTGTTCGCCTGCGCAAACATCATCAGCTCGACATCGGTCGGGTTGCGCTGCAACTGGGTGAAGGCCTGCACCAGGTAGTCAATCTCGTCGGCGGCCAGCGCCAAGCCAAACTGGGTGTTGGCCGTTTCCAGTGCCGCCTTGCCGCCACCCAGCACATCCACATGGGCCATCGGCGCCGGCTGCAATTCGGTGAACAGGCCGTAGGCCGTGGCGCGATCAAACATCACGCTCTCGGTCATGCGGTCATGCAGCCAGGCGCCGATTTGGGCCAGTTGCGCCTCCGACAGGCTGGACTTGCCCAGCAAGCCACTTTTCAGCGTGATGCGGTACTCCAGCACGCGCTCGACCCGACGCACCGCCAGGCCGCAGTTGTGCGCAATATCGGTGGCCTTGGAGGCCCAGGGCGACACCGTGCCGAAACGCGGCGTCACCACAATCAGGGCGCCGTCAGTCGGGCCGGCGTAGGGGTCGCCATAGGTCAGCAATGCCGCCAGCTGGTCCTTGAGCGCCTGGGCCGGCTCGGCATCCGAGGTCACCAGGTGCACAAAGCGCGCGGCCACGCCGTTGATCTTGTCGTGAATCAGCTGCAGGCTGGGCAACAGCTGCTGGATACGAAAACTGCTGAGAGCGCTGCCGCCCTCGAATTGGGTAATGTGCAGGGTCACTTTGGGGGCCTGGATTGGGGGGCTGACTGGGTTGACGATCGACTCAAGGCACAGGCGCTGACGGGGCCTGCCCGTGAAAACCCCAGATTTTAACTGCCCCGTGGTGTGGGCGTCTGAGCGGACACCAACGAAAAATCACGCCCAATGGGATAATTGATAGTATGACTATCACTTACAAAGACGCCGAAGGCATTGCGGGCATGCGCGTGGCAGGCCGCCTGGCCGCTGAACTGCTGGACTACCTCACGCCCTTCGTCAAACCCGGCATCACCACCAATGAGTTGGACAAACTGGCCGACGCTTACACGGTCAATGTGCAGGGTGCCATCTCCGCCCCGCTCAATTACGCACCCTCCGGCCACAACCCCTACCCCAAGTCCATCTGCACCTCCGTCAACCATCAGGTGTGCCACGGTATTCCGAATGACAAGCCACTCAAAAAGGGCGATATCGTCAATGTGGACGTGACGGTCATCAAGGATGGGTGGCATGGTGATTCCAGCCGCATGTTCATGGTAGGCGAGGTTTCCGTGGCAGCCAAACGCCTGTGCAAGCTGACCTACGAGGCCATGTGGCACGGCATTGTCAAGGTCAAGGCCGGCGCCTACTTGGGCGACATTGGCTATGCCATTCAGACGTTTGCCGAAGGCCATGGTCTGAGTGTGGTGCGTGAGTTTTGTGGCCATGGCATTGGTCGCAAATTTCACGAAGATCCCCAAATATTGCACTACGGCCGGCCCGGTACGCTGGATCAGCTCAAAGCCGGCATGACGATCACGATTGAGCCGATGCTCAACATCGGCCGCAAGGAAATCAAGGAAATGGGCGACGGCTGGGCCATCTCCACCAAAGACCGCTCACTGTCGGCGCAATGGGAACACACGGTACTGGTGACCGAGACCGGTTACGAGGTGCTGACCCTGTCGGCAGGCAGCCCGCCGATACCTTCATTTGTGCCCGTGGTGGCACCGGCATCTGTGCCCGTCCCTGCAGCTGCCTGAGTCGCGGCGGACGCTGTTTTTTTGCGTAGCAGGCCATGACCGATCTCCCCGCACTGCGCAGTCGCTATCGCGCCCAGAAATCGGCCTTGCTGCAGTCACTGGCCGCCAGTGGCACTGCGTCCACTCGGGGGGTACGCAGCACACTGGGCAAGCTGTCGGCGCTGGCTGACGCCACGCTACAAACGCTGTGGCAACAGGCTGGTTTTACCAGCCCCTTTGCCTTGGCTGCCGTCGGTGGCTTTGGGCGCGCTGAGTTGTTCCCCTACTCCGATGTGGATGTGCTGGTGCTGCTGCCAGACGACCAGTCGCCCGAGGTCGATGCGGCTCTCAAGGCCCGGATTGAAGGTTTTATTGGCAGCTGCTGGGACGCCGGGCTGGAAATTGGCTCCAGTGTTCGCACCGTTTCCGAGTGCCTGCAGGAAGCCGCCCGCGACGTCACCGTGCAGACCTCGCTGCTCGAAGCCCGGCTGATCACCGGCAACGTTGCGCTATTTGCCGCCTTTGAAAAAGAATTTTTCGCGGCGCTCGACGCCGCCGCCTTCTTTGTGGCCAAGACGCTGGAGCTGCGCCAGCGCCACAACAAGTTTGAGAACACGCCCTATTCGCTCGAGCCTAACTGCAAGGAGTCGCCCGGCGGGCTGCGCGATTTGCAGGTGATCCTGTGGGTGGCCAAAGCGGCCGGCTATGGCGACAATTGGGACGCGTTGGCCAAAGGCGGTCTGGCCACCGCCTTTGAAGTCAAGCAGATCAAACACAATGAAGCGCTGCTGCGGCTGATTCGGGTGCGCTTGCATTTGATTGCGCAGCGCCGCGAAGACCGGCTGGTGTTTGACCTGCAAACGGCGGTGGCCGAGTCATTCGGCTATGGTGATAACGCCCCCACGCGCGGCACTGACGTGACGGCAAAACGCCCCTTTATCCGTCCCAGCGAAGCGCTGATGCGGCGCTATTACTGGGCGGCCAAGGCGGTGACCCAGCTCAACCAGATTTTGCTGCTCAACATCGAGGAGCGGCTCAATCCGTCCACGCACGCGCCGCGGCCGATCAATGCGCGCTTTCTTGAGAAGGCGGGCATGGTGGAGGTTGCCAGCGACGATCTGTACCAGCGCGAGCCACACGCCATTCTGGAAACCTTCCTGGTTTACCAGACCACGGTGGGCGTCAAGGGCTTGTCGGCACGCACCCTGCGCGCCCTGTACAACGCCCGCGATCTGATGAATGGCAAGTTCCGCAATGACCCGGTCAACCGCGCAACCTTCAAACAAATTTTGATGCAGCGCGATGGCCTGACCCACGCCATGCGGCTGATGAACGAGACCTCGGTGCTCGGACGCTACCTGTGGGTGTTTCGCAGCATCGTGGGGCAGATGCAGCACGACCTGTTTCATGTCTATACGGTGGACCAGCACATCTTGATGGTGCTGCGCAATATGCGGCGCTTTTTTATCGTCGAGCACGCCCACGAGTACCCGTTTTGCTCGCAACTGGCCTCGGGCTGGGACAAGCCCTGGATTCTGTACGTGGCTGCGCTGTTTCACGACATCGCCAAGGGCCGCGGCGGCGATCACTCGGAACTGGGCGCTGCCGAGGTGCGGCGTTTTTGCAAACAACATGCATTCTCAACCGATGACAGCAAGCTGATCGAGTTCATCGTGCATGAACACCTGACGATGAGCCGCGTGGCGCAAAAATCAGACCTGAGTGACCCCGACATCATTGCCGCGTTTGCCCAGCGCGTCGGCAACGAGCGCAATCTGACCGCCCTGTATCTGCTGACAGTGGCCGACATTCGGGGCACCAGCCCGAAGGTCTGGAACGCCTGGAAGGGCAAGCTGCTGGAAGACCTGTACCGCCTGACCTTGCGCGCACTGGGCGGCCGCGCGCCCGACCGCGACGCCGCGGTGGAAGCCCACAAACGCGAAGCGCTGATTCTGCTGGCCCTGCATGCCCTGCCGTTTGAGGCCCACAAACCCTTGTGGGACACGCTGGACGTGGGCTACTTCATGCGCCATGACGCGGCCGACATTGCCTGGCACACGCGGCAGCTGTCACGCCATATGGGGTCCGGCAAGTCGATCGTGCGGGCGCGCCAGTCCCCGGTGGGCGAAGGCCTGCAGGTGCTGGTGTACACGCCGGACCAGCCCGACTTGTTTGCCCGCATCTGCGGCTATTTTGACCAGAGCGGCTTCAGCATTCTGGACGCCCGCGTGCACACGGCCAACAACGGCTATGCGCTGGACACGTTTCAGGTGACGACCTCGGTCCTGCCCGAACACTACCGCGAGCTCACCAGCATGGTGGAAAGCGAATTGGGGCGCGCGATTGTCCAGACCGGGCCGCTGCCGCCACCGAGCCGCGGACGGGTGTCCCGCCGAGTCAAGAGTTTCCCGATCGCACCCAGGGTCACGCTGCGCCCGGACGAAAAAGCCCAGCGCTGGCTGCTCAACATCTCGGCCAGTGACCGGGTGGGCTTGCTGTATGGCGTGGCACGCGTGCTGGCCAGGCACAACATCAATCTGCAGTTGGCCAAAATCGCCACCTTGGGTGAACGGGTGGACGATACCTTTCTGATCCAGGGCGCCGAGTTGCAGCATAACCGCGCCCAGATCGAGATTGAGACGGAGTTGCTGGAAGCACTGGCTTGATTCAGCCTGAGTGGCAAGTGCCGCGTAGTGCGCTTTTCGGTACGCATGGCCGCCGATGGCGCAATTCAGTTGGCGGTCGCCCAACGTTGCAAAGTGACAGCTTAAGAAGGCGGTCATTCGCAAAATTTGTCGCAGCGACGGCAAGGTGCCCTTCGCGGTCTTTCACGATTTCACAGAGCTGTCGTTGAGAGTTTGAACTCGGCAGTTAGAAAAAAGCTTGTCTTTATTGCAGGTACAGGCTGGAGGGGTCGGGTCAAAGCCTCACTTAATCCGGTGTTTTTGTCAACAACTGAAACGATTGTGGAATTGGCGTGTCATTGGCAATAGCTCTCGGTATTGGTAGAAAGCCTAGTATGATCCAGACAAATCAATGGTCGCCCGAGCGGGGTTTAGGCGTGGTCAAGGTATGCTAGGCTGCGACACGACCCGGCAACGCGGAAAAATTCTGCGCGAATAGTGTGACGCCGCCAGCGTCAAATTGCAGGCACAAGATCAAGTTCAGGCGGGTGGTCATATTCCGACGTACCGTACTTAGCTGCAAGTGCGTCTTCAGGCGACACGTCCACCTGATCACTGCAAAATTCAATTTTATTAGAACCACTATAGGCAGGTCATGGGGAATTCCACATCAATTAACTGGCGCAATCTGAGTCTCGGCGCGAAGCTGCCGGTTATCGTCTTTCTGGTCGTCAGCTTCGTGTTTGCGGCTTTTGTGGCCGCGATCGGCTATTCCATCTCGAATATGGTTGAGGAGCGCGCCAACGCCGAAGTAACCGAGAAGACCAAGCTGATCGTTGATCTCATCGACGCCTTCGATAAGGATCGGCGCGGGCGCGCCACGAACTTGGCCAAGACCTTTCAGGCGACCATGAAGGGCACGCTTGAATTGGATCCAGCCATCACCGAAGTCAAAGGCAAGCCGACACCGACCCTGCGGCTGGACGGCAAGGCCATCAATCTCGATTTTGATCTGGTGGACCGTTTCACCGAAGCCACCAACGCGGTGGCCACCGTGTTTGCCAAGACCGGGGATGATTTCATCCGGGTCACCACCTCCCTCAAGACCGACAAAGGCGAGCGTGCTATCGGCACCCTGCTCGACCGGGCCCACCCCGGCTACAAGGCGGTACTGGAAGGAAGTACGTTCATCGGCTTTGCCAACCTGTTCGGCCGCCAGTACATCACCCAGTACGACCCGATGCGCGACGCGGCCGGCAAGGTTATTGGCATCTCATTTGTCGGACTGGATATCTCGGGCTATGTGAAACAGCTCAAGATCACCGTTACTGGGATGAAAGTCGGAAAGACCGGCTATTTTTATGTGCTGGACTCACGGCCTGGGGCAAGCCTGGGTGCCGTGCTGGCGCACCCGACTGCAGAGGGCAAGAACCTCCTGGACGCCAAGGATGCGAAGGGAAACGAATTCATCAAGGAAATCCTGGAGCGCAAAAACGGCGTCATGCGCTACCCCTCGGCCGACAAGGACCAGGGCGAGACCAGCCCGCGTGACCGGGTTGTCGCTTTCACGCACTTCAAGGGCTGGGAATGGGTCATTGCCGGCGGCGCCTACGCCGACGAATTCACGGACGATGTCCGCAGTCTGCGCAATCTGTACGCCCTGCTGGGCGTGGGCATGGTACTGGCGATTTCCGGCATTTTGTATGTATTGATCCGCCGCCTAGTCATTGTCCCGATGGGCCAGGCAACTGTTGCGGCCCAAGCCCTGGCCCATGGGGACCTGAGCGTTGAACTTCGAATTGACCGGCGTGATGAAATCGGTCAGCTGATGGAGTCCATGAACATGATCGGCAGGGGACTGACCGATGTCGTCCACACGGTGCGCCAGGGCTCCGAGAGCGTGGCCACCGCCAGTGCTGAAATTGCCCAAGGCAACCACGATCTGAGTGCCCGCACCGAGCAACAGGCCAGTGCGCTGGAAGAAACCGCCGCCTCCATGGAGGAACTCAGCTCTACCGTTCGACAAAACGCCGACAACGCCAAACAAGCCAACCAGTTGGCGATCAGCGCATCCACCGTGGCCATCAAAGGCGGTGAAGTGGTGGCCCAGGTGGTGGACACCATGAGGGGCATCAACGATTCCTCCAAGAAGATTTCCGACATCATCAGCGTGATCGACGGCATTGCCTTCCAGACCAACATCCTGGCTCTCAACGCCGCAGTGGAAGCGGCGCGGGCTGGCGAGCAGGGCCGCGGCTTTGCCGTGGTGGCCTCTGAAGTGCGCAGTCTGGCCGGACGTTCTGCTGATGCGGCGAAGGAGATCAAGAACCTCATCAACGACAGCGTGCAGCGTGTCGAGCAGGGCACGGCGCTGGTCGATCAAGCCGGCGTCACCATGACCGAAGTGGTGAGCTCGATCCGCCGGGTGACCGACATCATGGGTGAAATTAGCGCGGCCAGCGTCGAACAGAGCCAGGGCGTGGCGCAAGTGGGCGAGGCCGTGACACAGATGGACCAAGCCACGCAGCAGAATGCCGCGTTGGTGGAAGAAATGGCGGCGGCCGCCTCCAGCCTTAAATCGCAGGCACAGGACTTAGTGCAGACGGTGGCGGTGTTCAAGCTGGCGCAAGGTCAGGGTGGTTTTGCCGCCAGCAGGCATCATGTTGCTGCACCGGCCAGACAGTCCGCATCCAAGTTCAAGGTCGTGAGCAAACCAGCGGCTCTGAGTGCGCCAGCGGCGCCCAAGACCGCGCCAGCCGACATCACCACCAAGGCAGGTGGGGACGATTGGGAGAGTTCATGAGGCGACCTCTCAGAATCCTCAACAACTGAGCGTGATACATTTTTGACGTCGGTCCAACAAAGCCAGTCCATCGCAGTCGATCAATAATCAACGGGGACTGGCTCTTTTCTTTTGCGAGTTGCTGTGAAGGACCGCTTTGCGGATCCAACTTGGAGGGCTGCTTCTGGCCGATGGACTAAACCGCTGTCGCGGTAGTCCCCGAGCAGGCATTTGTGGTGAGCGCCTGCATGGTTGGTGACTATGTTGTGTATTGAGGCAATTGGCCTCGTCCACAACAGGGGTACCGCCATGCAATCTTCGATTCCAACCGTCTCCCCACTGCGTCAGCGCATGCTTGATGTCAGCGCCGATTGAATATTGAGCCACCCTGCCGATTTAATATTGAGCCAGGG
>DAITMI010000087.1:0-11270 GCA_036835225.1 Rhodoferax sp.
GGGGCAAACCCGGCCAACGCAAAGATCGCGGCCAGTTTGACCAGCAGACGGCTGCCAAATTTGCCCTGACGCAGCCGCTTGATCAGCCGGAAGGCAATCCACACAATGACGAGCAGCAGCACACTTGCCACCACCACATTGATCGCAAACAGACGCGCGTAATTGCGCTCGTACATGTCGCGGTTGGTGGTCGATTGCGTCAGCAGAAACAGCAGCACCAGTCCGATGGCCACCATGGCGGCCACGCCGGTACCCACGGTCCAGCGCAGGGCACGGGAATTCGTCAGGGAAAAGCGGCCCCTCGCGGTTCTCGCCATGCCGGTGCCGCTCACTTGATGCTTTCCCACACCAGGGGCCGGATGGCTGAGACGGCGATATCCCAGTCGGTCTGACCCAGCGTGCCAATCTGAAATGGGCGCGGCAACTGGGACATGTCCAGGCGAAAACGGAACTCGACGAGATAGCGTTGCTCCAGGTCGAGTTCCGAAACATCGGCAATTTTCCAGCGGGACAACCGTTGCACGGCCGCCAGTGCACCTGACAAGGTCTCAAAGTTCTGATTGAGGGCGATACCCAGCCCGGCATTGGCGATCAGACCCGTGGTCACATTCAGGCGCCAACGCCGCGTCAGTGGTTGATAGGCCAGTCGCATATGCCGCTCAGCGCTAACCACTTTCTTGTTGGTCCAGTACCAGCGTTCGCGAAACACATCCGCTTCGGCCACAAAAATCATGGCAACCCCCTTGAGCAACGCCTCCTCGACCGACGTGGACAACTCGAAGTGGACGCTGGCGGTCAGCAAAACGGCATCGCCATCACGCTCAAACTTCAAAAGGGAAATTTCTGTCGCCGGCGCCTCCGCGCGCGCCGCCTCGGGATGGCCCCACACCAAGCAGGCACAGGCCACCAGCCCGAGCAGGTCAAGCCGCGCGTTTTTCCAGCAATGCGTAATAAAAGCCGTCATGGTCACCGATTGAATTGTCCGGGACAGCATCGCCATTTGCCCCATTAAGGGGCAATAAATGCCCCGGTGAAGGTAGCAAAACGGCCTGGGTGTTGTGCGCAAGAAACGTTTTTATCTGGCCCTCGCCTTCTGCCCTGAAAACCGAGCAAGTGCAATACAACAGGCGCCCACCCGGTTTCAACACCGTCCACAGGGCCGTCAGCAGCCGGGCTTGAATCGCGACAAGCTGGGCAATATCGGACTCCCGCCGCAGCCAGCGCACATCGGGGTGACGCCGCACAATGCCGGAGGCGGAGCAAGGCGCATCCAGCAAAATGGCGTCAAACAGCTGGCCGTCCCACCAAACGTTGGTGTCAGCCGCGTCGGCCGCCAGCACCCGGGCTTGCAGCCCCAGCCGTTGCAGGGTTTGGTGAATTCGCTCGCATCGCACCGGGTCAACATCCAGTGCCGTCACCTGGCAATCCGCGAGTTCCAGCAGGTGCGCAGTTTTGCCACCCGGGGCGGCACAGGCATCCAGTACATGGAGCGAGGGACCCGCCGAGGCCAGGCCGGACAGCAGCAACGGCGCGGCCAGCTGCGCGGCGGCATCCTGCACCGACACAACACCGTCCGCAAAGCCTGGCAAGTCCAGCACCGGTTTCGCTTGATCCAAGGTGACGCCCCATTGACCCGCCGCCATGGCGTTCAGACCGGCAAGCTTGAGCGTCTGCAAATAGGGCAACACCCCCGACCGTCTGGCGTTGACGCGCAAGGTCATGGGTGCATGGCGGTTGTTGGCCTCCAGAATGGCCCGCCAGCTGGCGGGCCATTCCTTCTGTAATCGATCAATCCACCATTTGGGATGGTTCCACACTGCCACCGGGTTTTTGTCGGTGCTTGCCACCAAGGTGTCGCGTTCACGCAAGAAACGGCGTAAGCACGCATTGATGAAGCTGGCCTGGGCGCTGGTGGCGGCGCTTCGCTTGGCCGCCTCCACCGCCTGATTGACGAGGGTAAACACTTCATACGGTGCGTCCTGCTCGCGCCACGCCAACGCCAGCGCCGCGCATAACAAAGCGTCGGCGGGCGCCGGCGGGATACGGCTGGCAAGTAACTGTCGCAGCGCCTCGGCACGTCCCAGTGAGCGCAGCACATGAAATGTCAGCGCCTGCACGCCTGGCCGCAAATCGGCGGGCACGTCACTCAGCGCGGCGGTTCCAGACACACCGGCACGGACGGCCTGCAACACCGCGGCAACCGCCTGCAATTGTCGCCACAAAGGGATCTTTTGTTCGTTTTCGTCCATCTTCAAACCTATACCGGCTGTGCCGGCTTGAAACCAAATACCCAGGCCAGCAAAAATGCCGGAAACTGGCTGATGGCCTCGTTGTAATTCGTGACCGTGTTGTTGAATTCTGCCTGCGCCAGGTTGACCTGCAAGGCCACATGCTCCCATTGCGACTGTAAGGTAGCCGGCAGTACCGGCCCAGCCAGATCAGGCGGCAGGTCTCGCAGCCGGGTCCAGGACAGGCACAAGGTTTCAAGCGCTGTTTGCAGGGCACGCGTCGTCGGTCCGTTCAAAGGCTGGGCATGGGCCACTTTCAACGAAGCGCTGAACTGTTCGGCCGCAGCCGCAAGCCCAGCCCAGGCAGCAGAAGTAAGCTCATTCCCCTGAACGGGCGAGTGAACGGCATCGGCCACCCCGCCCTGAGGGAAGTGCGTTTTAACCATCAATAGGTACTGACTCAACAAGCCCTCCAGGGCGAGGAAGGCCACGATGCCCTGGGAACGAAGGCGCATCAGACGGTTGTAGGCGCCCATCGCCCAGAACAGCAATACAGCGATGGCCAACCAGACGATGACGGAATCACTCATTGCCAGAATTCTCCAGAGCCAGTCAAGCACAAATCGTCAAAAGCAACAATGAAAAACGCCTCAAGCCCCCGTATAAAGGACTTGAGGCGCTATTCTTTAAATAGCAGGCCGAATGTTACTCGCTTGCTGCACCTTCACTGGCTTCGGTCGCCTCGGCCTCACCCGCCAGTTCGGCGGCTTCGGCTTCGGCAATGGCGCGGCGCTCGGCATCGTCCATATTCTCGCGAACTTTGCGGGCTTCGTGATAGGCCATGCCGGTACCGGCAGGAATCAGTCGGCCAACAATCACGTTTTCCTTCAGACCACGCAATTCGTCGCGCTTGCCCATGATGGCGGCCTCGGTCAGAACACGGGTGGTCTCCTGGAAGGACGCCGCGCTGATGAAGCTGTCCGTCGACAACGATGCCTTGGTGATACCGAGCAACAGATTGGTAAAGGTTGCTGCAGTCTTACCCTCGGCGCGCAAGGCATCATTGGTATTGAGCATCTCCGAGCGTTCCACCTGCTCGCCATTGATATAGCTGGAGTCGCCGGCATTCTCAACCACGACCCGACGCAACATCTGACGAACAATCACTTCAATGTGCTTGTCGTTGATCTTCACGCCCTGCAAGCGGTAAACGTCCTGCACCTCGTCCACAATGTAACGGGCCAGCTCTTCCGAACCCAGCAGTCGCAAAATGTCCTGCGGATCGGCGGGGCCGTCCACAACGCTTTCACCCTTGTTGACGACCTGGCCTTCGTGCACGATGATGCTCTTCTCCTTGGACACGAGCTCTTCCCAGACCGCGCCTTCCGGATCGGTGATCTGCAAACGGACCTTGCCTTTGGTCTCTTTGCCGAACGACACGGTACCTGTCATTTCTGCCAGCACACCCTTGTCCTTCGGCGAACGGGCCTCGAACAATTCGGCCACACGCGGCAAACCGCCGGTAATGTCGCGCGTCTTCTGGCCTTCAATCGGGATACGAGCCAGCACTTCGCCAGGGCCGACATCCTGGCCGTCGCGCACCTGGACCAGTGAGCCAACCGGGAAGCCGATGGTCACGGAGTGGTCGGTGCCCGGAATTTTGACCTCATTGCCGGAGGCGTCAATCAACTTGACTTGCGGACGAATGACTTTGGCCGCACCCCGGCGCTTCGGATCGATCACCACCATGGTGGACAGACCCGTCACCTCATCGACCTGCTTGGCGACTGTCAGGCCTTCTTCCACATTTTCGAAGTGGGCCTTGCCGGCAAACTCGGTGATGATGGGCCGTGTCAATGGATCCCAGTTGGCGAGGATCGCACCGGCCTTGATGGTCTGGTCCGCCTTCACCGCCAGCACGGCACCATACGGCACCTTGTGGCGTTCGCGCTCACGACCGTGCTCGTCATGAATGACGATTTCGCCGGAACGGGAGATCACCACCAGCTCCTTTTTGCCATTGGTCACGTAGCGCATCGTGGCGTTGAAGCCGATGTTGCCGTTGGACTTGGCTTCCACGCTGGACGCAATGGCGGCACGCGAGGCGGCACCGCCAATGTGGAAGGTGCGCATCGTCAACTGGGTGCCTGGCTCACCGATGGATTGCGCCGCAATCACACCGACCGCTTCACCGCCGTTGACCAAGCCGCCCCGGCCCAGATCGCGGCCATAGCATTTGGCGCAAATGCCAAAACGGGTTTCGCACGTCAGCGCGGTCCGCACTTTGACTTCATCGACGCCGACGATTTCGAGTTCGTCAATCAGGTCCTCGTCCAGCATGACACCGGCCGCGGCTACCACCGAGCGGTTCTCTGGATGCAGAACGTCATCGGCTGTGGTGCGGCCCAGAATGCGGTCGCGCAGGGATTCAATGACTTCACCGCCTTCGACGATCGCGCGCATGAGGTAACCACCATGCGTGCCGCAGTCCTGTTCGGTCACGACCAGATCCTGCGTCACATCGACCAGACGCCGTGTCAGGTAGCCCGAGTTGGCTGTCTTCAACGCCGTATCCGCAAGACCTTTTCGGGCACCGTGGGTCGAGATGAAGTACTCCAGCACGTTCAGACCTTCGCGGAAATTTGCCGTGATGGGGGTCTCGATGATGGAGCCGTCCGGCTTGGCCATCAGGCCACGCATGCCGGCCACCTGACGAATCTGGGCCGCCGAACCGCGGGCACCGGAGTCCGCCATCATGTAGATGGAATTGAAGGACTCCTGCTGCACCTGGTTGCCATGGCGGTCGGTGACCACTTCCTTGGACAGCTGGGCCATCATGACCTTCGACACTTCGTCGCCGGCTTTGCCCCAGATGTCCACCACCTTGTTGTAGCGCTCGCCTGTCGTTACCAAACCGGACGTGTACTGTTGTCCGATTTCCTTGACCTCTTTTTCGGCACGCTCGATGATGCCCGGCTTTTCGGTCGGCACGAGCATGTCTTCAATGCAGATAGAGATGCCGGCTTTCGTCGCGAGACGGAAGCCGTATTGCAGCAATTTATCGGCAAATACGACGGTTTCTTTGAGTCCACACTTGCGGAACGAGACGTTGATGAGCTTCGAAATTTCTTTCTTCTTCAGCGCCTTGTTGATATTCGCAAACGGCAGCCCTTTGGGCAAAATTTCCGACAGCAGGGCCCGGCCCGCCGTGGTTTCCCACAGTTTGGTTGACGGGACTAATTCGCCAGTCTGCTTGTCCTTGGTGTACTCGGTCAGCCGTACATTGATGCGCGCGGCAAGCTCCACCTCGCCCGCATCAAAGGCGCGCTGCACTTCCCCGGTATCGGCAAAAATCAAGCCCTCGCCCTTGCCATTGATACGGTCCCGGGTCGTGTAGTACAAGCCCAGCACCACGTCTTGCGACGGCACGATGGACGGCTCGCCGTTGGACGGAAACAGCACGTTGTTGGAGGCCAGCATCAGGGTGCGGCATTCCACCTGTGCCTCCACCGACAGGGGCACGTGAACCGCCATCTGGTCACCATCAAAGTCGGCATTGAAGGCGGCGCAAACCAGCGGGTGCAGCTGAATGGCCTTGCCTTCGATCAGGATCGGCTCAAAGGCCTGGATGCCCAAACGGTGCAGCGTAGGCGCACGGTTCAGCATCACCGGGTGCTCTTTGATCACCTCTTCCAGGATGTCCCACACCACGGGGGTGCCGGTTTCAACTTCCTTCTTGGCCGCCTTGATGGTGGTGGCAATGCCCATGGCTTCCAGGCGCGCGAAGATGAACGGCTTGAACAATTCCAGCGCCATCAGCTTGGGCAGGCCGCACTGATGCAGTTTGAGCGTTGGCCCCACCACAATCACGGAACGACCCGAGTAATCGACCCGTTTACCCAGCAAGTTCTGACGGAAACGTCCGCTCTTGCCCTTGATCATGTCGGCCAGCGACTTGAGCGCGCGCTTGTTGGCGCCGGTCATGGCCTTGCCGCGACGACCGTTGTCCAACAATGAGTCCACCGCCTCTTGCAGCATGCGCTTTTCATTGCGGGCAATGATCTCGGGCGCCTTCAACTCCAGCAGACGACGCAGGCGGCTGTTGCGGTTGATCACGCGGCGATACAGATCGTTCAGATCCGAGGTGGCAAAACGACCACCATCCAGCGGCACCAGCGGACGCAAGTCCGGCGGCAACACCGGCAACACTTCGAGCACCATCCACTCCGGCTTGATACCGGATTTCTTGAATGCTTCCAGCAACTTGAGTCGCTTGGTATTTTTCTTGATCTTCAGCTCGGAACCGGTCGGGTCGTTGCGCAGCTTCTCGATTGAACCATCAATGTCAATGCTTTGCAGCAAGTCCTTGATGCCCTCTGCACCCATCTTGGCCTGAAACTCATCGCCGTACTCTTTGAATTTGGCATCAAAGTCGTCTTCCGACATGATGCTGAATTTCTTCAGCGGTGTCATGCCCGGATCAGTCACCACATAAGCTTCAAAGTACAGCACGCGTTCAATGTCACGCAGGGTCATGTCGAGCACCAGGCCCAGACGGGACGGCAGTGACTTCAGGAACCAAATGTGCGCGCAAGGTGCGGCCAGGTCGATGTGACCCATGCGCTCGCGGCGCACTTTGGTCTGGGTGACTTCAACGCCGCACTTCTCGCAGATCACACCACGGTGCTTGAGGCGCTTGTATTTGCCGCACAGGCATTCGTAGTCCTTGATGGGACCAAAAATCTTGGCGCAAAACAGACCATCACGCTCGGGCTTGAAGGTGCGGTAGTTGATGGTTTCCGGTTTTTTGACTTCGCCGAAAGACCAGGAACGGATCTTCTCGGGCGAAGCCATGCCGATCTTGATGGCATTGAAATGCTCATCCGGCGTGAACTGCTTGAACAGGTCGAGTAGTGATTTCATGTGGAATCCTTTTCTTGTCCGTGTTTAGCTGCGTTCCAACTCGATATCAATACCGAGGGAGCGAATTTCCTTGACCAGCACATTGAACGACTCCGGCATACCGGCTTCGATCGAGTGCTCACCCTTGACAATGCTCTCGTACACCTTGGTACGACCTTGCACGTCATCTGATTTGACCGTCAGCATTTCCTGCAGTGTGTAGGCGGCACCGTAGGCTTCCAGTGCCCAGACCTCCATCTCACCGAAACGCTGTCCACCAAACTGCGCCTTGCCGCCCAGCGGCTGCTGCGTCACCAGGCTGTAGGGCCCGGTGGAACGGGCGTGCATTTTGTCATCGACCAAATGGTGCAACTTCAAGAAATGCATATAGCCAATCGTGGTTGGGCGCTCGAACGGGTCGCCGGAGCGGCCGTCATAGAGGTTCGCCTGGGTCCGCGCCGCTGTCAGACCCTTGGCCTTGACGATGTCATCCGGGTAGGCCAGTTTAAGCATGGTCCGGATTTGTTCTTCCGATGCGCCGTCAAACACGGGGGTCGCGAACGGCACGCCGGACGTGAGGTTACCCGCCATTTCGAGCACTTCATCGTCACTCAATTGAGCCAACTCTTCCTTGCGGCCGGTGCCGTTGTAGAGTTCTTCCATGAACGTGCGCAATTCGGCCACCTTGGCTTCTGCCTGCAACATGTCGCCAATTCGGTGACCAATGCCTTTGCCGGCCCAACCCAAATGCACTTCCAGCACCTGTCCCACGTTCATCCGTGAAGGCACGCCAAGCGGGTTCAGCACGATATCGCAGGGGGTGCCATCAGCCATGTAAGGCATGTCTTCGACCGGGACGATCTTGGAAACCACGCCCTTGTTACCGTGACGGCCCGCCATCTTGTCGCCGGGTTGCAGCCGGCGCTTGACGGCAATGTAAACCTTGACCATCTTCAACACGCCCGCCGGCAGCTCGTCACCCTGGGTCAGCTTCTTGCGCTTTTCTTCAAAGGCGAGGTCGAAGCTGTGGCGGGTTTGCTCATTCGAGTTTTTGATGCTCTCCAATTGGGTCGCAACCTCATCCTCCGCTGGACGAATATCGAACCAGTGGAATTTATCCACCGAGGACAGATAGGCCTTGTCGATCTTGGTGCCTTTGGCGAGCTTCTGCGGACCGCCATTTGCAATTTTCCCGATCAGCAATTTCTCGATGCGGTCAAAGGCGTCCGCTTCCACAATGCGAAGCTGGTCATTCAAATCAAGACGGAAACGCTTGAGTTCGTCGTCGATGATTTGCTGGGCACGGCGGTCGCGCACAATGCCTTCACGGGTGAAGACCTGCACATCGATCACGGTGCCTTTGGAACCCTGGCCTACACGCAGGGAGGTGTCCTTCACGTCGCTGGCCTTTTCGCCGAAAATGGCGCGCAGCAGTTTCTCCTCGGGGGTCAGTGTGGTCTCGCCTTTCGGTGTGACCTTGCCAACCAGCGTATCGCCAGGTTCGACTTCAGCGCCCACGTAGATAATGCCCGACTCGTCCAGACGATTGAGCTGTTGCTCGCTCAAGTTCGGAATGTCGCGGGTGATTTCTTCGGACCCCAGCTTGGTGTCACGCGCCATCACCACCAGTTCTTCAATGTGGATCGATGTGTAGCGGTCTTCTTCCACCACACGTTCACTGATCAAAATCGAATCTTCAAAGTTGTAGCCATTCCACGGCATGAACGCAATCAGCATGTTCTGACCCAGGGCCAGTTCGCCCAGGTCAGTGGATGCGCCGTCAGCAATGACATCACCCTTGGACAGCTTGTCACCCTTGTTGACGATGGGACGCTGGTGAATGTTGGTGTTCTGGTTGGAGCGCTGGTACTTGATGAGGTTGTAAATATCCACACCCACTTCACCGGCCTGCGCTTCTGCGTCGTTGACGCGAATCACAACACGGGTTGCGTCAACGTAATCCACCACACCGCCACGCGTTGCGGTGACGACGGTGCCGGAGTCAATCGCAGCTACGCGCTCGATACCGGTTCCGACCAGCGGCTTTTCCGGACGCAAGATCGGCACGGCCTGACGTGACATGTTGGCGCCCATCAAGGCGCGGTTTGCGTCGTCGTGTTCCAGGAACGGCACCAGGGATGCGGCCACTGAAACAATCTGCGCGGGGGAGACGTCCATGTACTGAACACGCTCCGCACCCACCAAAATCGACTCACCCGCTTCACGGGCCGAGATCAGTTCGCCCGTGAGTTTGCCGTCTTTGTCCAGGACCGAGTTAGCCTGCGCGATAACGTATTTGCCTTCCTCGATGGCAGACAAGTAATCGATATCCATCGTGACCTTGCTGTCCACCACGCGACGATACGGTGTTTCAATGAAACCGTATTCGTTGAGGCGCGCGTACAGCGCCAGCGAATTGATCAGGCCGATGTTCGGACCTTCAGGCGTTTCAATCGGGCAGACACGACCATAGTGCGTCACGTGCACGTCACGCACTTCGAAGCCGGCACGCTCACGTGTCAAACCACCTGGGCCAAGAGCCGAGACGCGGCGCTTGTGGGTGATCTCCGACAAAGGATTGGTCTGATCCATGAACTGCGACAGCTGCGACGCGCCGAAGAATTCCTTCAACGCAGCGGAAATTGGCTTGCTGTTGATCAAGTCATGCGGCATGAGCGGCTCTTGCTCGGCCTGACCCAGACGCTCTTTCACTGCCTTTTCAATCCGTGCCAAACCGGTACGGTACTGGTTCTCGGCCAACTCGCCCACGCAACGCACGCGCCGGTTGCCAAGGTGGTCGATATCGTCCACCTCGCCACGGCCATTGCGCAGGTCCACCAGGATCTTGACCACGGACAAGATGTCCTCATTGGTCAGCACCATCGGTCCGGTTGATTCGGCACGCCCCATCTTGGCGTTGAACTTCATCCGGCCCACGCGCGACAGGTCGTAGGTGTCGGGGTTGTAGAACAAACGCTGAAACAGCGCCTGCACTGCATCTTCTGTTGGCGGCTCGCCTGGGCGCATCATGCGGTAGATGGCGACGCGTGCGGCAAATTCATCCACCGTTTCGTCACTGCGCAGGGTCTGCGAAATGTACGCGCCCTGATCCAGTTCGTTGGTGTAAATGCACGGCAGATCCTGCACGCCAGCGGTACGCAACTTCTTGAGCAAGGCTTCGGTCAGCTCCTCGTTGGCCTTGGCCAGAATTTCACCGGTATCCGTGTCAACGAGGTTGCGCGCCACCACGCGGCCGACCAGGAAATCTTCTGGCACGCTGATGTGTGTCGTGCCAGATTGCTCCAGCTCGCGGGTGTGACGCGCCGTCACGCGCTTGTCTTTGGCGACCACCACTTTGCCACTCTTGTCGGTGACATCGAAACGCGCGACTTCACCGCGCAGACGTTCTGCCACAAATTCCATCTGGGCACCACTGTCCATCAGACGGAAGTTGTCATTGACGAAAAAGTTCGCCAGGATGGACTCGTGATTCAGGCCGATCGCCTTGAGCAGGATCGTGACCGGCATCTTGCGGCGACGGTCGACACGGAAGTACAGGATGTCTTTGGGGTCGAACTCAAAATCGAGCCAGGAACCACGGTACGGAATGATGCGCGCCGAGAACAGCAGCTTGCCCGAGCTATGGGTTTTGCCCTTGTCGTGTTCAAAGAAGACGCCGGGCGAACGATGCAACTGAGACACGATCACGCGTTCCGTGCCGTTGATGATGAAAGAGCCCTTGCCAGTCATCAAGGGCACTTCGCCCATGTAGACCTCCTGCTCCTTGACCTCTTTGATCACCTTGTTTTGCGAAGTTGAAGATTCGCGGTCATAGATGAACAGCTGCACTTTGGCCCGAACCGCCGAAGCAAAGGTCAGACCACGGGTCTGGCATTCACGCACGTCAAAAGCAGGCTTGGCCAGGTTGTATTCGAGATACTTCATCTCGACAAAGCCATTGTGGGAAATGATCGGGAAAGCCGCCTCAAAGGCTGCCTGAAGCCCCTCTACTGTTCGCTTCTTAGGGGGAACATCGGCCTGCAGGAATGCTGTGTAAGCGTCCTTTTGCATTTGCAAGAGGTACGGTATTTCCAGCACGCTGTCGCGACTGCCAAAATTTTTGCGAATGCGCTTGCGTTC
>DAITMI010000088.1:0-10995 GCA_036835225.1 Rhodoferax sp.
TTTTTGACTGATGGGGTGATTCTGGAAGTCGAGGGTGACGTGTTCATGTCGGTTTGATGGCAGTTTAATGACACTCCAAGCGATCTTCAACCGCTATCAACCTGGGAGCTGGCAGCGCATGTCCTTCATGGGCTGGAGGCCAAATGGACAAGAAATCAGGGGGCTTTCCAGCCCTTGCCCAACCCTGGGTCGAAGAGGGTGCTTACAAACGCATCCTCCCCGCCCATCCGCACAACACTCACGCCGGGGGCATCACAAACTTGAAACAAATTCAGAGGCGTCAGGACGCAGGCGGGGCGCTTTGCGCTTTGAAACCGTGCCGATATTGATGAAACACACGGCCTCTTCGCCGGCTGGAAGTCTGAACAACGCCCGCATTCGGGATGAAGACATGGCCTGACCGCTGGTGAGGCTGCTACCGAATGCCATACCGTGCGCGCTCAGCAGGATATTCTGGATGGCACAACCGACGGAAACCATGCGTTCCAGAAGCGGAATATCCGGCTCACACGGCCCCAGGCGGGCCACGGCAAGCATCAGCAAAGGTGCACGGTGGGCCTTTTCTCGCGCAGATTCGATCTGGTCCAGCGTGGCACCGGCATCGCGATCAATCAAGGCCAGGGCGAACACTTCGGCCAGGACAGAGCGTTTGTTGGCGGGGATCACCACAAAACGCCACGGCGTCAACAAGCCATGATCCGGCGCAGCAGCGGCAGCACGGAACAACTGGTCGATCTGCTCAGGCGATGGACCAGGCTCGACCAACCGTTTGGGGGAAATGTTTTGCCGCGACGCAATGAGAACATCGGCAAGGCCCGCTTCTTGACTGAACACAGGCGTGGAAAGACCCCGGATTTCACTCCGGGGCAATCTGTATGAGGTGTTCAACTCGCTACTCATTGCGGCTCCTTGAAAACTCGCTGCTGAAACAACAGGCAGGAAGGCTTTATTCAGGTAAGGCTCAAAAAAAAAGGGGGGCGCAGTGCCCCCCCCTTTTTTCCACGCATCACGCGTAACGACGGTCCTTGAACGAGATCGTGGCCTTGTAGTCGTCCACGCTGCCGACACGGCGAATGCTTCCCCAGGTGCCTTTGTAGTAAGGCACCACGTTGCGGTCCACCCAATTGGTGACCACGTCACCGTGCACACCCTTGATGTAGCCGAACAGCATGAAGGTCTGGCCCGGCTTGGCCGACTTGAGCGGGTAGGCCATGGCATAGGTACTTCCAAAATCATTGAAGACTTCGACCACGTCCCCCGGATCCACGCCCAGTTGGCGGGCATCCTCGGGATTCATCTCGATGAAGGCCATGGGAATCCGGTCGCGCACAAAGCTGTTGTACTGATCGTGGTAGGCGGTTTGCCAGACTTCGTTGGCACGGCCACTGTTGATCCAGTATTTATGCTTGGCTTTCTGGTCTGCCACGGTCTTGGGCAAGCCGTTCCACGGCGCCGGCTTGAACTCGGCCCGGCCATCCTTGGTATCGAATTTTCCGTCGTTATAGTGAATCGGCGTGCCAATGAGCTTGTCGCCTTCAACCCGCTTGATCGGCAACTGAACGCCGTTGTTGCCCGCCTTGCGCAACAAGGCATAGGTGGCCATGTAACCGGTGTCGCCGCCCTGGCTGTCGATGGGCCCCACCCCCGGACGGCCAGCCCGGCGAAAACCGTCATTGAAAGCGTCTTCCTCGTTCTTCCAGTCAAAGCCGTCGAAACGTTTGGCCATGTCTGCCTTGCCGTCCCGCAGGTACATGGCCTTGAGCGTATTGGCGATTTCAGCGGCGATCATGCAGTCGGGTTTGGCCGAACCCGGGGCATCCATGAACTTCTCAGACAGGCGCAAGCGGCGTTCACCATTCATGGAGGTCAGGTTCATTTCGCCCGGGTGCGCGGCTGGCAACAACAGGTGGGCCTCTTCCGAAATCACCGTGGGGTACAAATTCATTGCCGCGATGAACATGCCACCCTTGTTTTTGCAGGCGTCATAAATCACGTCAATCAACTGCTCGACCGATGCGCCCTTGGCCTTGGCAATGGCTTCGTTGACGATATTGGCACGCTTGTGCAGCACCAGGCGGTGCTGCTCGGCGTTGAGCGTGGTCTGGAACGGATTGGTGCCCCACAGGGTGTACATCAAACCACGGCCAGCGATGACCTCCTGGTCGATGTAGATCTTCTTGTCGCCGGGGTATGGCGGACGCGTGTAACCTTCCTGGTGACCTCCCAGCCGGCAGACACCGGTGCCACGGCGTCCCACGTTTTGAGTCGCCAAGACAAGGCTGACCAGCGCGCTCTGGATCACGTAGTTGTCGTTGCCCCAGATGATGCCCTTCTCATAAGGATGAAAGGTGCGCGGCCGATGGCCTGATGCCTTGGGCTTATAAGCCCATTCAGCAGCCTGCTTCAACTTTGCAACGGAAATGCCTGTGGCCTTGGCGCCGTCTTCCATCGACATGCGGTTGGTCTTGACGGCATCGTCAAAGCCTTTGGTGTGCTTGGCGATGAACTCCTTGTCTTGCCAGCCCTGTTCGACCACGTAGGTAAACAGCGTGTTGAAGAGCGCCGTATCCGAGCCGGGTTCGATGTCCAGATGCAGCACGTTCTCCTTGCCGGCCACCTGCTCACAAATAGCCACGGTGGCGGTGCGACGCGGGTCCACGATGATGACCTTGGCGGCTGCAGCTGTCTCACCCGGGAACCACTTCTTCTTTTTGTCCACGGTGGAGCCCGACAGGTTGGGCACCCAGTGGTTCAGAAAGTAGTTGGACTGGGTCTCATAGGGGTTGGCACCGGTACAGAAGATGGTGTCCGCCACTTGCGCATCTTCGTAGCTGTTGTTGAGTTCACCCACGCCCATTTCCCGCGTGGCGTGGCACTCGGAGTTGTAGGCCGGACGGTTATGGATCCGCACCATGGGTGTCTGAAGAGCGCTGAACATCAGCTTGCCGGTGCCCCAGGTGTTCTCGAATCCGCCGCCCGCACCGCCGTGGTCAAAGCAGTCATAGAAAAGGCCTGAGGGACCGTCGTTATCGAGGATTTTCTTGGTCAACCCTGCATACAGGGCCATGGCGTTTTCCCACCCCGTGTCCAGCCACTGGTCTCCACGGAAAATGCGCGGATTTTTCAGGCGCTCCTTGCCGATGCCATCATGGGCATACATGTACGAAGCCATCTTGCCGCCCCGGGTGGACGACAGGCCGCTGTTCACCACACACTCCTTGTCGGGCACGATCATGATGTTCCAGCGCTTGCCGGACTTGTCGGTGATGGTGTTGGTCATCGCCCTGGTCATGGTGATGCTCATGGGCGGCACCTGTCTGGTGAAGTCCACGCCCAGTGCATTCTGGCTGGCAGCGCGGCCGCCTTCCCTGTTGGCGTCCCACTTGTAGACGTTGTAGCCGCAGCCGACGATACAGAAGTGGCAAGTCATGTTGCTCTTCTGGGCATCCCTGGTCGGCAGCGCAATGCGGTCATTGATATTGGTTGACATGGCGTGCTCCTTAGAGAATGTTGGACTGGCGGCCGTAGATCAGGCCATCGACACCGACGGCCTGCACGGAGTCCGTCCTGGCGTCGTACTCCAGCTTGATCTTGGGCAGATCTTCCGTGGCCTGCCCACACACCATCTGGCCCCCATTCTCCGGGTCGAAAATAGAAAAATGGCAGCCACACTTGAAGGTCCGGCTGCCGCCGTCATAGGCGACAGGACAGCCCATGTGTGTGCACATTGCGCTGAAAGCGACGATGTCGCTGTTGGGGCCCACGCCACCCAGGACGGGATTGCCCATGCGAATCGCGTAACAGGGCGAGCTGGCATCCGGGTAGCTGAAACTCGTGGCCTGGTTCACCGGCATACCGCTGGCCTTGCCCACTGCCCTCTTCGGATAAGGCAAGGTGGTATTTCCTGATGTTGCTGGCGTTGCAGCATTTGCGTTATGGATCGGGATGACCACCGCCCCTGCGATGGCGGCGGCGGCACCGCCAGACTTCAAAAAGAAGCGGCGACCGAATTTCACGTCTTCCATACTGTCTCCTGGTTATAAAAATGTGATCCATCTCTACAGCAAGCGACATGCCACACATTTTTTCCAGCAAAATCAATGGCTTACGCCAGTCACCTTGACCGAATGGGTTGTTTTGGTAACATTGACAAAAAAATATAGTTACGTTTTCGTAACAACAAGGAGACAAAGCCATGGATCGCAGAGTCTGTGTTCGCGCGCTGACTGCCGCCGGTGTTGCCGCCATCACAGGGCCGGTGAAGGCATCAAATGAACGACTACGCATTGGTCTGACCCCGGTGATCCTGGCCGACCAGGTGGCCTTCCTCTCCCGCTGGGGACGCTACCTTTCGGCGCGGGTGGGGTGCGAGGTCGGCTTCCTGGCCCGGGAGTCCTACCAGGCCATCCTTGATCTGCTTTTTTCTGGCCAGATCGATGCCGCATGGATTTGTGGCTATCCGTATGTCCGCCACGAGCAGGACTTGACCTTGCTGGCGGTTCCGCTGTACCAGGGTCAGCCCACTTATCAGGCCTACCTGATCCGTTCCCGCAACCCAGCCGTCCCCCTGAACGGATGGGCTGATTTGCGGGGCAAAGTCCTGGCTTATTCCGACCCCTTGTCGAACTCCGGTTGGCTGGTCGCCCAGGCACAACTGGCCAAGGCGGGGCTGGGCCCACGCGATCTCAAGCGTTCTTTTTTTGCCCATGGGCATCGCAATGTCGCGGAAGCCGTGGCGGCGCGCCTGGCGCAAGCGGGTTCCATCGATGGTTATGTCTGGGAAACCATGCGCCAGCAAAGCATGGCCGCCGTGGCCCAGACCGACGTGGTGTGGAAGTCTGAACCACATGGGTTCCCCCCACTCGTGACCAAGCGGGGCACCGTGCATCCGTTCGCGCCCCAGTTGCAGCAATCCCTTTTATCCATGCCAGATGACGCTAGCGGGCGGGACTTGTTGCGTGCTCTGAACCTCACCGGATTCACAGAAGGACGCCCGGAGCTTTTTGATTCGATCCGGCGCCAGGCCCAAACCGTGCCGGGCAGCGGCGTGGGGGCCTGATGCTCAGGCGCTTTCCCTACCGGGTACAGATACCACTCGGCCTCTCACTGGCAGTATTGATGACGGCTTTGTTGGTGACTGCCGTATCCGCGCAGATTTCTGCCCGCAGTGCCCGGCTTGACACACTGGCCACACTCGATCGCGCCGTGGTTCTGCTCGTGGCGCAGGCTCGTCCGCTGCTGGCGGCCGATGACACCTGGCGCACGTTCGCCTTGCTGCGTGACACCGCCGCCCTGATTCCTGGCGCGGCCAGCGGACATGCCAGGCTGGCTGTGCTGGACGCCGAAGGCCGTGTTTTTGCAGCTTCGGACCCGGTCCAGCTTGACACCGGACGGCCCTTGCTGGGTACGACCTGGCACGACCAGCCGCTGCTGACTTCCCGGGAAATCACCGGAACGCAGAGACTGAATCAAAGTGATGGCGCCGTCATCCTGCTAGACCCCATTCGCAGTGAAGACGGTCAGACTCTGGGCCATGTTTTCATGGAGGTAGATGCATCGGTTTTCGCCCCCGATTGGCTCGCATTGGCCAAGACGGCACTGATCGGCATTGCGCTGGCGGTGATGTTTCTTGTGCCGGCTGGCTGGTGGGTGGGGAAACGCATGACCCGGCCAGTGGCGCGACTGGTCAAGGTGATCGAACGCATAGGCCACGACACGCCAGGCAGTCTGCGCAAGGAGGTCCCTCGAACGGCCGATCCTGAACTGAAGCGAATCGGTGATGCCGTGCTTCAGTTGATGGGCGAACTGGAACAGCGGGAAAAAGCCGAGGCACGCGCCCTGTCCGCCGAGCGACTTGCTGCAGTGGGCCGGATGACCGCCGTTGTTGCGCATGAAATCAACAATCCGCTGGCTGGGCTGCTCACGGCCACGCAAACCCTGCGCCTGCATGGAGACACGGGCGACATCCGCGAGCGCACGGTCGATTTGCTGGATCGCGGATTGCAGCAAATCCGCACCACGCTGGCAGCCTTGCTGCCCCAGGCGCGCAGGGAAGACCGCCCCCTGGAGCCGGGCGACCTGGATGATGTGATGACTTTGGTTCAGGCCACGGCCGGACGGCACACCGCTCAACTCAACACCCGTATTGAGGTGGAATCGGCCCTTCGGGTGCCGTCGGCGCCCTTGCGGCAAGTCATGCTCAACCTGCTGCTCAACGCGCTCAAGGCAGCGGGTGAAAACGGGCAGATCGAGGCTTTGCTTAAAGCTGACGCCAAAAAAGTGCAGTTCTCCGTCTTCAACACGGGAACAGCCCTCACGCACGAACAATTCATGGAGTCACTGGCTGGAGAAAGCGGTCTGGATCCCAGAGGCTTCGGGCTATGGGTGTGCCAGGAACTGGCGAGCCACTACAGAGGCGGATTTGAACTGGACCGGACAACAAGCAGCGGCACCAGGCTCGTGTTCTGGTTGCCAAATAAAGAACCCCAGGAGATCAAGGCGTGAAAAGTGTGTTGCTGATCGAGGATGACGCGATCATGGGTGAGTCGCTGGTGCAGCGACTGGAGCTTGAGGGCTTGGGTGTTCGATGGTGCCGCCGCCTCGACGAGGCCGAAACGCAGGTGACGCAAGGTCATGCAGCGGTGATCAGTGACGTACGCCTGCCCGATGGACTGGCGACCGATTGGTTCGTGCAGTTGCCCCCGGCCGTGCGATCTCTGCCCTGGTTTTTTCTGACGGGTTATGGCAGCGTCAATGACGCCGTCACGGCTGTTCGTGGGGGAGCGCGCGAATACCTGACCAAGCCTTTCGACATCGAGAAACTGGTGGTCCTGGTGCAGAACGCCGTGGCCAACGCGCCAGCGGCCGAAGAAGAAGTGGTGCTGGGGATTTCCGCGGCCATGCGCCGGGTGGAAGCCATGGTCTGCAAGGTTGCCCAGCAAAAGGTATCGGTACTGATCAATGGCGAATCCGGTGTTGGCAAAGAAGTGGCTGCGCAATTGATCCACAGTCTGGACCCGCGCGTCGGCAAGGGAGAGTTTGTGGCGGTCAACTGCGCCGCCATTCCTGAAACCATGCTGGAAGCAGAATTTTTTGGCTACGAGAAAGGCGCTTTTTCCGGAGCGGTTCGACAGCACAAAGGCTACCTGGAACGCGCGGACCGCGGCACGCTGTTTCTCGATGAAGTGGGTGAACTGCCCGCGAGCATGCAAGCCAAGTTGCTGCGCGCCCTGCAGGAGAAGTGCTTTTTCCGCCTGGGGGCCGAGCGGACCACCCGCAGCGACTTCCGCATCGTGGCGGCCACCAATCGGGATCTGTACGCTGACATGACCGCCGGCAGCTTTCGTGAAGATCTGTTCTACCGCCTGGCGGTGATCCGCATTACCTTGCCGCCGCTGCGCGAACGTCCCGATGATATTCGCTGGCTGACAGAACGCCTGCTGGCCAGCATGGTGATTGAACAAGGTAGGCCGCTGGCGATGTCCGAGTCCTTCCTGCGCGACATCATGGGGCGTGACTGGCGTGGCAACGTCCGCGAGTTGCGTTCCTACCTGGAGCAGGCCGTCGTGATGAGCGATGCAGGTGTTCTGGATGAGCCCTTGCCTGACAACGAGACACGAGACCTGACTGCGCCACGCCATTCAGAATCAGAGGCCATTGTTCCCCTGCAAGCCATGGTTGAAGAAGCAGAACGTGTTCACATCCGCAAGGCCCTGAACCGTTGTGAAGGAAGTGTCGGCAAGACCGCCGAACTGCTGGGTATCAGCCGCAAGACGCTTTGGGAGAAAATGAAGCGGCTGGCCATCAGTGCCTGAGGAAACCATGTTGAACGGAGCCGCGCCGAATTGTCTGACCGCTGCCTGGGCCTCCCACGCGCCCGAGTTGCGCGGCTGGCTGCGCCATCGGCTGGGCAACCCTGCCGAGGCCGATGATCTGCTGCAGGACCTGTTCATCAAGGCCCTGCGCCAGGGCGAACGCTTTTGCTCGGTGCAAAACGCCCGCGCATGGCTGTTTGAGGTGGCGCGCAACACACTGGCCGATCGGTTGCGCGTGGCCCGCGCGACGGTGGACTTGCCCGACGACCTGGCCGCACCGGCCGACGACGCCGACACGGTGGACACTCTCACGGCCTGCCTGCCGCGCGTGCTGTCCGAGTTGACGGCCGAGGACCGCGAGGTCATCACCTTATGCGATCTGCAGGGCATGCCACAAGCCGAATTCGCTGCCGCCAGGGGGCTGAACCTGAGCGCCGCCAAATCGCGCCTCCAGCGCGCGCGCCAGCGCCTGAAGCAGCGCATGACCGTGGTTTGTCAGGTACAGATCGACGATGCGGGGCACGTCGCGGATTTTGTGCCGCGCCCATAGATCTGCCGGCTTGAAAGAAAGCTGAAGCCACCGGCTCCCGCAGCCATGCCGCTGCCCCTTATCGCTATAGTTTTGATAGCTTGCTACGCTTTCTGCATAAGGGCCGAGGCATATTTCATCATTAATTTTGTGATTTGTGCGTCTTTTGCCGGTGTCGTTCGTCTTCACAGATATGAACACCGTCACGACGCCGCAAAAATCCTGGCCCCTGCGCCAGCCGGTCATCTTCTTGATCCTGGTCACCATGGTCTGGCTGGGCCTGTATCAGACACTGCTTCCCGGCTCTGAGGCACTGGTCGCCGCCTTGCCGGTGGACCGCGCCAGCCACTTGGGGGGTGCGCTGCAGTTTTTCCTCTACGACACCCCCAAGGTGCTGATGCTGCTGACCGGCGTGGTGTTCGTCATGGGCATGATCAACAGCTACTTCACGCCGGAGCGCACCCGCGCCCTGCTGGCCGGTCGCAGCGAGGGTGTGGCCAACGTGATGGCCGCTTCCTTGGGTATCGTCACGCCGTTCTGTTCGTGTTCGGCGGTGCCGCTGTTCATCGGTTTTGTGCAGGCGGGTGTGCCGCTGGGAGTGACCTTCTCTTTCCTGATCTCCGCACCCATGGTCAACGAGGTGGCGCTGACGCTGCTGTTTGGACTGTTCGGCTGGAAGGTGGCGCTGTTGTATCTGGGTCTGGGCCTCACTGTTGCCATCGTCGCGGGCTGGATCATTGGCCGCCTCAAGATGGAGGCTTACCTGGAAGACTGGGTGCGCGACATGCCCAAAACTTCGGCCCAGTTCGAAGATACGGAGACCACGCTGGCCGACCGCATTCAAGGAGGCTTTTCAGCGGTACGCGAGATCGTGGGCAAGGTCTGGCCCTACATCCTGGGCGGCATTGCATTGGGCGCCCTGATCCATGGCTATGTGCCGGAAGAGTTCATGGCCAGCTTCATGGGCAAGGAAGCCTGGTGGTCGGTGCCGCTGGCGGTGCTGATGGGTGTGCCGATGTACACCAATGCAGCAGGCGTGATTCCCATCGTGCAGGCGCTGCTGGCCAAAGGCGCCGCCCTGGGCACCGTGCTGGCTTTCATGATGAGCGTGATTGCCCTGTCCCTGCCCGAGATGATCATCCTGCGCAAGGTGCTCAAGCTGCGGCTGATCGCCACCTTTGTGGCGGTGGTGTCCGCCGGCATCCTGCTGGTGGGTTTTGTATTCAACGCGGTGCTGTAGGCACAGCTTTTTTCATCAACTTCAATCTCAAGGAAACACCATGGACATCAAGGTACTCGGAACCGGCTGCACCAACTGCAAGAACACCATCGCCCTCATCGACCAGGTGGCAAAAGCCAAAGGCGTCACGGTCCATCTGGAAAAAGTGGAGGAAGTGCGCGACATCATGGGCTACGGCGTCATGAGCACACCCGGTGTCGTCATCAATGGCAAGGTGGTCCATGCGGGCGGCGTACCCAGCCGCGACAAGATCGAGCAGTGGCTCACCGCCACCGCTTGAGCAGCGAAAGCGCGTTCCCCGCTGCAAACGGGGTAACCTGTCATCGGCAGGCTCCTTGAACTTGTGCCGCGCCTGCCCTGAGTACGAAATGCAACCGACAAGGATCACCCCTCATGAACCAGCCCGCTGCCAAAATGACTTTTCACGTGGCGTCGCGCCGCGTCGATGCGCACAGCAGCCTGTCCAATTGCAAGAACGCCGAAATCGCCCTGGATACCGACCTGGCGGGCAACCTGGATGCCTTCAATCCGGCTGAGTTGTTGCTGGCCGCACTCTCGGCCTGCATGATCAAGGGAATGGAGCGGGTAGCGCCTATTCTGAAGTTCCAGATGCGCGGGGTTGAAGTCATCGTCGATGGCGTGCGGCAAGATGTGCCGCCAAGGATGGAGTCCATTCGTTACGAAATCATCGTGGATACCGACGAGTCGGACCAGCGACTGGACTTGCTGCATGAAAATGTGAAGAAATACGGCACGGTGTT
Organism: Rhodoferax sp.; assembly: GCA_036835225.1. Classification (GTDB taxonomy): domain Bacteria; phylum Pseudomonadota; class Gammaproteobacteria; order Burkholderiales; family Burkholderiaceae_C; genus Rhodoferax. The sequence goes on from DAITMI010000088.1 coordinate 10,345, forward strand.
CAATACCGTTGCGCCGGGAACTGACTTGAGCGGTGTCTTGCGGCGGCGCTGAACCGCAAGCAACATCGACATCGCAACGAGAGGACAAGCGACATGTGCATGGGATACGCAAGAGAAATCAGGGCGTGGGGGTGTGAGGAAGCCGGCAGCCAACGCGAGTCCATGATGGCCGCCTGGGGCCGTGCATTCGAAGAGTCATTCGATGCATCGGACCCACCCGCCCATTTCCCGCCGGGCAGTTTCTCGGTGATGCCGGAGAACCTCGCCGGATGAGCGCTGACCACGACCATGGACACGCGCCAGCCAACTTCAACCGGGCTTTTTCCATTGGCATCGTGCTCAACATCGTCTTTGTGGCGATCGAGGCGTTTTATGGCTGGAAGATCAACTCGCTGGCCCTGCTGGCCGACGCGGGGCACAACCTGAGTGATGTAGCCGGCCTCGTTCTGGCGTGGGGCGGCGCGCTGGCCAGCAAGCTGCGCCCCAACGCGCGCCACACCTACGGGTGGAAGCGCGGCACCATTCTGGCGGCTTTTGCCAACGCCCTGCTGCTCCTGATGGCGATAGGTGCACTGGCCTGGGAAGCGGTGGGCCGCCTCTTCTCGCCCGAGCCGCTGGCGGGTGCCGAAGGTGTGACCATCATGGTGGTGG
>DAITMI010000089.1:0-10928 GCA_036835225.1 Rhodoferax sp.
CGGTTGAGTACATCATGCGCGATGTGCCGTGGGGCTGGTTGATTCGCTACATGCATTCCACTGGCGCGTCCGCTTTCTTTGTCGTGGTTTATCTGCACATGTTCCGTGGCCTGATCTACGGCAGTTATCGCAAGCCCCGTGAGTTGATCTGGATCTTTGGCTGTGCCATTTTCCTCGCCTTGATGGCGGAGGCGTTCATGGGTTATTTGTTGCCGTGGGGACAGATGAGCTACTGGGGCGCCCAGGTGATCGTTAATCTGTTTTCTGCCATTCCCTTCATTGGCCCTGATCTGGCGCTGCTGATTCGGGGTGACTTTGTGGTGGGCGATGCCACACTGAACCGCTTTTTCAGTTTCCACGTCATCGCCGTGCCGTTGGTGCTGCTGGGCTTGGTGGTCGCGCACATCATTGCCTTGCATGAAGTGGGCTCCCTCAATCCGGATGGCATCGAAATCAAGGCCAACAAGGGTCCAGACGGCATTCCTCTGGATGGCATCCCGTTCCATCCTTACTACACCGTGCACGACATTTTTGCGGTCAGCGTGTTCCTGATGGTATTTACCGCCATCGTCTTCTTTGCGCCGGAGTTGGGTGGCTATTTTCTTGAGTACAACAACTTCATCCCGGCCGATCCTTTTCAAACGCCGCTGCATATCGCGCCGGTTTGGTATTTCACGCCTTTCTACTCGATGCTGCGTGCTGTCACGAGCGAGATGATGTATGCACTGATTGCCTGCGTGCTGGGCGGGGCAGTGCTGAGTGTGACCAAAATCAGGATGCCCAATCTGTTCAAGGGCGTTATCGTGGGTATGGCGGTCGTTTTGGTGGCCATGATGCTCGCCATTGATGCGAAATTCTGGGGCGTGGTCGCCATGGGCGGCGGCGTCATGATTCTGTTTTTCCTGCCTTGGCTGGATAACAGCGCGGTCAAGTCCATCCGGTACCGGCCAGATTGGCATAAATATATGTATGCGATTTTTGTCATCGACTTCCTGGTTCTGGGTTACCTGGGCATGCAGCCCCCGTCCGACATCGGTGGCCGCATTTCGCAGGCAGGAACCTTGTTCTACTTTGGCTTCTTTCTGCTGATGCCTTGGTGGAGTCGTATCGGAACGCCCAAGTCGGTGCCAGATCGTGTGACCTTTGTGGCGCATTGAGCGGGAGAAAAATTATGAAAACCATCGGTTTCGCAAAAAAAATTGTTCTCGGTTTGATGTTGGCGTTTGGCGTGACATTGGTTGCACAAGCCAATGTCGGCGGCTTGGCATGGGACAAGGCCCCCAACAAGACCAATGACATGGCGGCCCTGCAAAATGGTGCCAAACTGTTTGTCAACTATTGCCTGAATTGCCACTCGGCGGCGTTCATGCGCTACAACCGCTTGCAAGACATCGGGTTGACCCAGGCGCAAATCAAGGACAACCTGCTGGTGACCAATGCCAAGGTTGGCGACACCATGAAGGCGGCCATTGATCCGCAGCAGGCCAAAGCCTGGTTTGGTGCCAATCCGCCAGACCTCACCGTGATTGCGCGCTCGCGTGCGGGTGCCGGCGGAACCGGTGCAGACTATTTGTACACCTACATGCGAACTTTCTACAAAGACGCGGAAAAACCAACCGGCTGGAACAATCTGGTATTTCCCAACGTGGGCATGCCGCACGTCTTGTGGGAACTTCAGGGTGACCGTCGGCCAGTCTATGAGTCAGTCACCGAGCATGGCCATGCGGTGCCGGTCTTCAAGGGCTGGGAGCAATTGAAGCCCGGTACCATGACACCCCTGCAATATGATCAGACCGTGGGCGACTTGGTGAGCTATTTACAATGGATGGGCGAGCCGGCTCAAAATACGCGCGTTCGTGTTGGCGTCTGGGTTTTACTGTTCCTCGGCGTACTCACTATTTTCACCTGGCGCCTCAACGCCGCGTACTGGAAAGACATCAAGTAACATAAATTAGCCGCTCAGGCTTCGCTTCACAAGGCGTCACTTGAGCTTCTCAGAGTGGGATTGCATGCAGCACCCCACTCTTTTTAGTTTCAGCATAACTTGGGTACAAGTTAGTTTGCACTGAAACTGCGTTTTGATTTTTAGGAGTCCCACCATGATGGTGTTGTATTCAGGTACTACCTGCCCGTTTTCCCACCGTTGCCGTTTTGTGCTGTTTGAAAAAGGCATGGACTTTGAGATTCGCGACGTCGATCTGTACAACAAGCCCGAAGACATCAACGTGATGAATCCGTACGGTCAGGTGCCGATTCTGGTTGAGCGCGATTTGATTTTGTACGAATCGAACATCATCAATGAATACATTGACGAGCGTTTTCCACACCCCCAGCTGATGCCCGGCGATCCAGTGGACCGGGCTCGTGTGCGCCTGTTCTTGCTCAATTTTGAGAAGGAATTGTTTGTCCACGTGTCCACACTTGAGTCTCGTGCCGCCAAGAGCAATGAAAAGGTATTGGAAAAAGCACGCGCCCATATTCGCGACCGCCTGACACAACTTGCCCCAGTTTTTTTGAAGAACAAGTACATGCTTGGTGACGGTTTCTCCATGCTTGACGTGGCCATTGCCCCTTTGTTGTGGCGTCTGGATTACTACGGCATTGACCTCAGCAAAAATGCGGCACCGCTGCTCAAATATGCAGAACGCATTTTCTCGCGCCCGGCCTACATCGAAGCGCTGACACCTTCTGAAAAAGTAATGCGCAAATAAGCGTTTCGTCTCAACCCGATGATTGATGCTCCAGACGCTAGCTCCACTCGCCCTTACCTGATCCGGGCTTTGTACGAGTGGTGTACTGACAACGGCTTCACGCCGTATGTGGCCGTGGCCGTGGACGACAGTGTGCAGGTCCCGCGCGAGTACGTGAAAGATGGGGAGATTGTTCTCAATATCGGTTTGGATGCCACGAGCTCACTGAAACTTGGCAACGATTTCATTGAGTTCAAAGCCCGGTTTGCCGGGACCGCGCGGGAGATCATGGTACCGATCAGCCAGGTACTGGCTATCTACGCCCGGGAAAATGGGCAAGGCATGGTTTTTCCCTTGACTCCCCCCACGGGTGTTAAAGCGGTGGCATCCTCGCCCAACCTGGTTTCTGTGCCAGATGGCGTCGATGCGGCAGAGTCGGGGATTAAGGTTTTTCAGTTGGCGAGCGTCGAATCGGATCGACCCAATGATGGTCCTAACGACGAGTCAGATCCACCGCGACCCCCAACGAACAACCCGAGGCCCGCGCTGAAACGGGTGAAATAATAGGGTGTGCGTCCCTGGATTACTCGAAGAGTCCGGTAAAATATAAGTAGTGCCGCTTTAGCTCAGTTGGTAGAGCAACCGCCTTGTAAGCGGTAGGTCGTCAGTTCGAATCCGACAAGCGGCACCATTTCACTGTTTCAGACAGTGATCAGACACTCTGAAAATCCGCACGCTTCTTGGCCTCACGGTTTTTTGTTGCCCCACATGGTTTCCTGGAACCGCATGCAGTGGCAAAAAACGTGGCTTATAACGGTATCGGGGTGCGCAATCCGATTGAAAAACTGCCGGGCAAACGTCCATGCCTGCACGAGTGAAGTCGGATCAACTCCACATCGCATAGAGCCAGCCGCAAAGCGTGACACCAACCACCCAGAGCAACCAAGTTTGCGCAATTGCGTACGGATACAGTGTCAAGGCGGCGCCAATCCATGTGAGCCCGACGTGCGATGTTTTTCGCCCGCGCCGAAACGCCACATAGCCGATGATGCTGAACAGAATTGCGCTCAAGATATAGGCTGGGCTGGGCAAGACCAGGCCGAGTGATTCAAGATTTTTCAGATCATTCATGAGGCAGATTGGATTGGATTGCGTTGCATGCTGACCGCCGCAGATGTGCGTGCGATCAACAGCATTTATTATTCCGGCTGTCGCGGATCAACGATCGCGTGTAATTTGGACCTTCAGCCGAATTGAGTTAACCTCCCAGCCCTTGACCCGCAAATGCGATGCAAGCGCGGGCAAGATCTGGCGGATTTTTGCTGCGGCCGCGTTGTTGTCCAAAATCAGGCACCACACCGGGCCTTCAATCGGCCCCGCTTTGACGGCTGGACGTAGTGACCCGGGGATGAGGGATTCAACCGCCTTGAGTCGCGCGACGGAATCACGGGTAAGTTCAGTCAATCTTGCCAAAGTTGGCGAGTCCTGACTGGCCTGCAGCAAGGTGACTGAATGTTGGCGACGATACATAGGCGAGTTGTAGAGGGAATATCCGAATGCAATTGATTATCACGGATGCATGGCTTGCCAAAACCCGGGCGCTGCACCTTAGCGGCACCAAGCTGGTTCTGGCGGCGTTGCTGGCGTCATTCACTTTGATGCTGGTGGCGGCGGGTCTGTACCACTGGGTCTTCCTGAAGGGGGCCAGAGAGGGCTGGCCCGTGGTGGGCACGCTGCTCAGGTTGATCGTCAAGGATGAGTTTGAGCAGCGCGATCGGTTTATGCGCGAGAACCTGGACGTGTTGGCACGCAAGCTGGGCGAGATGCAGGCGAAAATGACGCAGCTTGAATCCTTGGGTGCGCGTGTTTCTGGGTTGGCCGGCATCAATCCCAACGAGATCAAGATAAAGCCCGCCCAGGGCGGCGCGTTGGTGTCGGGGCGTTCGTTGTCCATGCAAGAGCTGCAAGCCACGCTGGCAGACCTGGATCGGCTGACTGATCAACGTACCGACTTGATGACCGTGCTGGAGTCTCGTTTGTTTGATCAGAAAATTCGCAACATGATGGTGCCTACGCAGCAACCTGTGGCGGCGGGCAATCTGGGTTCCCTGTTTGGCTGGCGCATTGATCCGTTCACCGGCCGCTCGGCGCTTCACACTGGTTTGGACTTCCAGGCGGCTTATGGAAGCCCCATCCTGGCGGCTGCCGGTGGTGTGGTGGTGACGCAGGAATTTCATCCAGACTATGGCAACATGATTGAAATTGACCACGGCAATGACCTGATTACCCGCTACGCACACGCTTCGAAAACGCTGGTCAAAAAAGGTGATTTGATCAAGCGGGGTCAGAAAATTGCCGAAGTCGGAACCACCGGACGCTCTACCGGAGCGCATTTGCATTTTGAAGTGTTGGTGCAGGGGATTCCACAAGACCCGCAAAAGTTTCTGGCGGCGGGTCGCCCTCCTGCGCAACAGTTGGCGAAGCTTGTTACGCCGAGCCAGGCGGCGGGGACGACTGTGGCGAGCCCCTCTGAAAGACGCCTGCCCGGGCAAAGGTAAAATGAGCCGGTTATTTTCTCGGCGCAGCGTATTCCGTGTAAACGGTTGCGTTTCGCGATAGTGACCCCATTTCATCCAGATTAGAAAAAGGATTGTGCTGTTCTGTTGGCCCAAGTGGGCTGGCGGGCCCGTCTTGCATTCATGGCCACCAATATCCTCACCAAAATTTTCGGCAGTCGCAATGACCGCCTTCTCAAACAATACCGCACCAGCGTGGTTCGCATCAATGCGATGGAGGCCGACCTTGAAAAGCTGTCCGACGATGCATTGCGTGGCAAGACCCAGGAGTTCAAGGGGCGCGTAGCCAGCGGTGAATCCCTGGATGCCTTGTTGCCGGAAGCATTTGCTGTGGTGCGCGAGGGCTCGAAACGCGTGATGAAAATGCGCCATTTCGACGTGCAGTTGCTGGGCGGCATGTCGCTGCACAACGGCAAGATTTCCGAAATGGGCACCGGCGAGGGGAAAACCCTGACGGCCACGTTGCCGGTGTATCTCAATGCGCTAACCGGTAAGGGTGTTCACGTCGTGACCGTGAACGACTACCTGGCCAATCGGGATGCGCAGTGGATGGGCAAGCTCTACAATTTTCTGGGTTTGACGGTCGGTATCAATTTGCCGAACATGGCGCGCGAAGAAAAGCAGGCGGCGTACCGTGCTGACATTACCTACGGCACCAACAACGAATACGGTTTTGATTACCTGCGCGACAACATGGTCTATGAGGCGGCTGACCGCGTTCAACGGGATCTGAATTACGCCATTATTGACGAAGTGGATTCCATCCTGATTGATGAAGCGCGCACCCCACTCATCATCAGCGGCCAGGCGGAAGACCACACCGACCTGTACATCGCGATCAACAAAGTGGTTCCCTTGCTGCAGCAGCAGGAAGGCGAGGCGGACCCACGCACCGGTGAAGGCATTACCAAGCCGGGCGACTTTACGCTGGATGAAAAAAGCCGTCAGGTCTTCCTGACCGAACAGGGTCACGAGAGCGCTGAGCGTATTCTTTTTGAGTTGGGTTTGATTCCTGAGGGCGCAACGCTTTACGATCCGGCCAATATCACGCTGATGCATCATCTATATGCGGCCTTGCGTGCCAACCACCTGTATCACCGCGACCAGCACTACGTGGTGCAGGACGGTGAGATCGTGATCGTGGACGAGTTCACGGGGCGGCTGATGTCGGGGCGGCGCTGGAGCGAGGGCTTGCATCAGGCCGTTGAAGCCAAAGAGGGCGTCACCATCCAGCCTGAAAACCAGACGATGGCGTCGATTACCTTCCAGAACTATTTCCGGCTGTACGGCAAGTTGGCGGGTATGACCGGCACAGCCGATACCGAGGCCTATGAGTTCCAGGAGATTTACGGACTGGAAACGCTGGTGATGCCACCCAACCGCCCCAGCAAGCGCGAAGACCAGCTGGATCGGGTTTACAAGACCACGCGTGAAAAATACGAAGCGGCCATCAAGGATATCCGGGAGTGCTATGAACGGGGCCAACCGGTGCTGGTCGGCACCACCTCTATTGAGAACTCGGAAATCATCGCGCAGCTGCTGGAGAAAGAGAAGTTGCCGCACCAGGTGCTGAACGCCAAGCAGCATGCACGCGAAGCTGACATCGTGGCCCAGGCGGGTCGCCCCAAGGTGATCACCATCGCCACCAATATGGCGGGTCGTGGCACGGATATTGTGCTGGGCGGCAACATCAGTCAGGCCGTGGAAGCGGTGGAGGCGGATGAATCGCTGGATGCTGCGCAGAAACAAAAACAGATTGAGGCGATACGTGCAGAGTGGGCGATAGTCCACGAGCAGGTCAAGGCATTGGGTGGTTTGCGCATCATCGCCACCGAGCGGCACGAGTCGCGCCGCATCGATAACCAGTTGCGTGGTCGCTCCGGTCGTCAGGGCGACCCCGGCTCGTCGCGCTTTTACTTGAGTCTTGATGATTCGCTGATGCGCATTTTTGCCGGTGACCGGGTCAAGGCCATCATGGACCGGCTCAAGATGCCGGATGGTGAAGCCATCGAAGCTGGCATCGTGACGCGCAGCATCGAGAGCGCCCAGCGCAAGGTGGAGGCCCGCAATTTCGACATGCGCAAGCAGTTGCTAGAGTATGACGATGTGTCCAATGACCAGCGTAAGGTGATCTACCAGCAGCGCAATGAAATTCTGGATGCCGAAGATTTGTCGGCCCAGATTACGTCCTTGCGCGAAGGCTGTTTCAATGATCTGGTGCGCCAGTACGTGCCGGCCGAGTCGGTCGAGGAGCAGTGGGATATCGCGACCTTGGAGCGGGTTTTGGCCGATGAATGGCAGGTCACGCTGCCACTGCAGCAGCAGGTGAGTGGGGCCAGCGCGATTACCGATGAAGACCTGCTGGACACTGTGCGCATTGAGGCCAACAAGGTATTTGCCGCCAAGGTGGAGCAGGTCGGCGGTGGCAACTTCACCCAGTTTGAACGCATGGTGTTGTTGCAGAGCATTGACACGCATTGGCGTGAGCACCTGAGTTCGCTGGATTATTTGCGTCAGGGCATTCATTTGCGTGGCTACGCCCAGAAGCAACCGAAACAGGAATACAAGCGGGAGGCGTTCGAGTTGTTTGGTCAATTGCTGGACGCCGTGAAGAATGACGTCACCAAGGTGCTCATGACGGTCAAGGTTCAGTCCAGCGAGCAATTGGAACAGGCGGCCGAGGAGATGGAGAGCCGGGCTGAAAGCATTGCCAACGTGACCTACACAGCGCCGACCGAAACGGGTGAGGTTGAAACCATCGTTGACGAAGAGACGGTCAACAGAAAATCGCCGGCCATGGGGGGCACCGTTCCCCGCGTGGGTCGCAATGAACTCTGTCCGTGTGGCAGTGGCAAAAAATACAAGCACTGCCACGGCAAGCTGGATTGAGGCCAACAGTCGCTGAACCATCGGGCCTTGGCTTATTCCCAAGGCCCGATTGTTTTTGGCGAAGCAAATTTTTGGATAATCCCCTCTTCATCTGAAGGAAAACTATGGCTGTTAATTTGTCCGCCCCCAATCCGGCTGAACTGTATCCCGTCGCGGGGGTGCGCATCGGCGTGACCGAAGCCGGTATCCGCAAGGCCAAGCGCAAAGACCTGACCGTGGTCTTGATCGACAAAGGTGCTTCCGTGTCGGGTGTGTTTACCCAGAACCGGTTTTGCGCCGCCCCGGTGCAGATCTGCCGGGAGCATCTGGCCGGCGGCGCGGGTGTCCGGGCCATGCTCATCAACACCGGCAACGCCAATGCCGGAACCGGCCAAGATGGACGGCTCCGCGCCCTCCGCAGCTGTGTGGCGCTGGCCAGCAAGCTCGACATCTCAGCCGAGCAAGTATTGCCATTTTCCACCGGTGTCATCATGGAGACCTTGCCGCTTGAACGGATCGAGGCCGGGCTGGCGGGTGCGCTGGCGGATGCGCGCGAAGACAATTGGCTGCGCGCCGCTGAGGGCATCATGACCACCGATACGGTAGCCAAGGCTTTTGGTACCCAGGTGATGATTGACGGCACCCTGGTGAGCATCACGGGCATCAGCAAGGGGGCCGGCATGATTCGGCCCAATATGGCGACCATGCTGGGTTTCATGGCCACCGACGCCTGTGTCAGCCAGGCATTGATGCACCAGCTGGCGACGGAACTGGCCGAGGCTTCCTTCAACCGGGTGACGGTGGATGGCGATACCTCGACGAATGACTCGTTTGTTGTCATTGCCACCAACAAGGCGATCCACACGCCGATTGATTCGCTGGACAGCGCACAGGGGCAAGTGCTCAAGGCCGCCATGCTGGGTGTTGCACAAAAACTAGCGCAAGCCATCGTACGCGATGGCGAGGGTGCTACTAAATTTATAGCCATCAAGGTGGAGGGCGGAAAAACCCAGGCGGAGTGCCGCCAAGTGGCCTATGCCATTGCCCATTCGCCGCTGGTGAAGACGGCCTTCTTTGCCAGCGATCCGAACCTGGGGCGCATTCTGGCCGCAGTCGGCTACGCCGGCATCGGTGATCTGGAGCAGACCGGCATCGATTTGTACTTGGACGATGTTCATGTGGCAGTGCAGGGCGGTCGCAATCCGCTGTATCGCGAAGAAGACGGTCAGCGCGTCATGAAGCAGAGCGAGATCACAGTGCGGGTCGGGCTGGGGCGGGGTGATGCGGTGGACACGGTCTGGACCTGTGACCTCAGCCATGACTACGTCACGATCAACGCGGACTACCGCTCATGAACGCGACATTCGAGCATTTGCTGCTGCGTGCTGAGCAACTCATCAGCCGGATTGAATCGGTTCTGCCACAAGCACTCTCGCCGCCTGACTGGTCGGCCTCGGTGGCCTACCGGTACCGCAAACGCAGTTCGGGCCATGGCTCACTGGAGCCGGTTCGTCATGTGGGTGCCATGCGTTTGGCGGACCTGAAGGAAATCGAACCGCAAAAGGAAAAGATCCAGCTCAACACCCTGCAGTTTGTCAGCAGCAAGCCTGCCAACAACGTGCTGTTGACGGGTGCCCGTGGCACCGGCAAGTCGTCACTGATCAAAGCCTGCCTGAACGAGTACGCGGGGCGTGGCTTGCGGCTGATTGAAGTCGATAAAGCGGACTTGACCGACCTCCCGGATATCGTGGATGTGGTGTCTGAACGCCCGGAAAAATTCATTGTGTTCTGCGATGACCTGAGCTTTGAAGACGGTGAACCGGGCTACAAAGCCCTCAAGTCCATCCTGGACGGCTCGGTGGCGGCCACAACTCCCAATGTGCTGATTTACGCCACCAGCAACCGCCGGCACCTGTTGCCCGAGTACATGAAGGAAAACCTCAGCTATACCCATACCGAAGATGGCGAGGTGCACCCCGGCGAGGTGGTGGAGGAAAAAATTTCCCTCTCCGAGCGCTTTGGTTTGTGGGTTAGTTTTTACCCATTCAGCCAGAATGAGTACCTCACCATCGTGGCGCAATGGTTGTCTTCGTTCGGTGTCATGCCTGCCGCCATCGAGGCTGCAAGGGCAGAAGCCCTGGTGTGGGCGCTGGAGCGCGGCTCCCGTAGTGGCCGCGTCGCCTACCAGTTTGCGCGTGACTATGCGGGCAAGCACGCCGCCAGCGCATGAGCACCCCGATGCTGGTGGCTGACGCTGGACTTCCCCGCGCGGGCGGCGCTGACCGTGTTGTCGTCGAGGTTGCTGTCGGGGTGCTGATTCGACCCGATGGCGCCTTCTTGCTCACCTCCCGACCGGCGGGCAAGGTTTACGCCGGCCACTGGGAGTTTCCCGGCGGCAAGCTGGAGCCGGGCGAAACGGTGGCGCAGGCCCTGCAGCGTGAATTGCAGGAAGAGCTCGGCATCACCATCGGCGCCGCAACGCCATGGAAAGTGGAAATGGTGGACTATCCTCATGCGCTGGTACGTTTGAGCTTTTGCAAGGTCTTCAGCTGGACCGGTGACTTGCAGATGCGCGAGGCCCAGGCATTTTCCTGGCAGCGCCTTCCCGTGCAGGTCGGGCCGGTGTTGCCGGGTACGGTGCCGGTTCTCCAGTGGCTTGCGGATGAACAGGGCTTTAAGAAAGCTACCTATTTAATAGCTGATTAGGCTTATAAATAGGGGGCTAGAGCCACTATTTATTCGCAGATTCAACTACAAAGTGCATCAGTAGGTAGTTTAAGCGGCGTCATTTTCA
>DAITMI010000090.1:0-4457 GCA_036835225.1 Rhodoferax sp.
GGCCGGCATGGGCGTCACGCTGGTGCCGCGCCTGAGCGTGCCCAAAGAAGCCCTGGCGGCGCGGCCCCGGCGCAAGCGCGATGAAGACCCCTACGTCAAATACCTGCCGTTCGTGGGTGATCCGCCGACCCGTCGGGTGGTGCTGGCCTGGCGGCGCAGCTTTACCCGGTATGAGGCGATTGCCGCGCTGCGCAATGCCATTTACGCCTGCGAGTTGCCCGGTGTGCTGCGCCTGTCCTGATCGATATGGCTGTGAACCCGCTGCGACCCCGTCTGGCCCTGTACCTTCAACTCATTCGCTGGAACCGGCCGGCCGGGTGGCTGCTGCTGCTGTGGCCGACCCTGAGCGCGCTGTGGATTGCCGCGCGCGGCTTCCCCGGTTGGCATTTGCTGACGGTATTCACGCTCGGCACCATCCTGATGCGCAGCGCCGGCTGCTGCATCAACGACGTGGCCGACCGCGAGTTCGATCGGCACGTCAAACGCACGGCCGGGCGTCCGGTGACCACCGGCGCGGTGTCGGTGAAAGAGGCGCTGCTGCTCGGCGCGCTGCTGGCAGTGCTGGCGTTTGCGCTGGTGCTCACCACCAACCCCGTCACCATTGGCTGGTCGTTCGTGGCACTGGCGGTCACGCTGGCCTACCCCTATGCCAAACGGTTTGTCTCCATGCCGCAAGCCGTGCTGGGGGTGGCGTTCAGCTTTGGTATTCCGATGGCTTTTTCCGCCGTGCAAGGGGGCGATTCGTTCAGCCTTGCCGCCCTGCGCGCCAGCGTGCCGCCGCTGGCCTGGGTCTTGCTGCTGGGCAATCTGTTCTGGGTGCTGGCCTATGACACCGAGTACGCCATGGTGGACCGCGATGACGATTTGCTGATTGGCATGAAAACATCGGCCATCACGCTGGGGCGGCTGGATGTGCCGGTAGTCATGCTGAGTTATCTTGTTTATATGGTTATTTGGGCTCTAGCCCTCGTGGAATATGCGTTAGGAGCTATGTTTAATATAGCAATTGGACTGGCCTTGGGCCAGATCCTATGGCACTACACCCTGATTCGCAACCGCTCACGCGCGGGTTGTTTCAAGGCATTCCGCCTGAACCACTGGCTCGGCTTCACCCTGTTTGCGGGCATTGCGGCGAGTTTCAGCCTGGCCTAAAAAGCCGCCTGGGGGCGGCGTGGGTGCACGCAAGCCGCCACCGATGGCGGCTCAGGCGCTGCCAAATTCATCGCCCAGTTCCTGGGCTCTCAGGCGGGCGGCATGCATGGCCCGGACAAATTGGGCTTTGACGTCGTCGGTTTCCATCATGGAGATGGCGGCATAGGTGGTGCCGCCCTTGGAGGTGACACGCTGGCGCAAAATCTCGGGTGGCTCGCCGGAGCTGCGTGCCAACTCACCGGCCCCAATGAAGGTGGCCACCGCCAGTTGGTAGGCCTGCTCGCGCGAGAGACCCATGTCGGTGCCAGCGGCGGTCATCGCTTCCATGAAGTAAAACATGTAGGCCGGGCCCGAGCCGGACAGGGCGGTGACCGCATCCAGCTGTTCTTCTGCCTCAAGCCAGAGAAACTCGCCGGTGGTGGCCACCACCTGGCTGACCCAGTCCCGGTCTTCGGTCGTCACGGCCGGTCGCGCAAACAGGGCGGTGATGCCTTTGCCAATCAGGGCGGGCGTGTTGGGCATGGCCCGCACCACGCGCTCGCAACCCAGCCAGCGCGCAATGCTGTCGCTGCGGATGCCGGCGGCGACGCTCAAATGCAAGGCGTTGGGGGTATGGGGCCGCGCTTGCAGGGCGGCATCCTTGAAGGTCTGGGGCTTGACCGCCCAAATGACCAGGGCCGCTTGGGTTAAAAACGCAGCGGGCTGTGCCTGGGCGACGATGCCGTAGCTGTTTTTCAGCTTGTCCTGGGCCTCGGCAAATGGCTCCACCACGTCGATATGGCTGGGCGCGAAGCCCTGGCCGATCAAGCCGCCGATGATGGCGCTGGCCATGTTGCCGCCGCCAATGAATGCAATCCGCGTGCTCATGCTTAGTCCTGAAGTTGGGCCGCCACCAAGCAGGTGGCCGAAAGCGCTTGAGTCTAATCAATCGCCGGGTTGAATACGCCACACCGATTGGTCACAGCACGGTTTGTCTGACAGCATGCTCCCAGCGCGCCATCAGTTCTTTGGCGTGCTGGGGCGCCAGCGTCGGCAAAAAGCATCGCTCCGCTCGCCACAGGTCGGTGAGCTCATCGGTGCCCTGGAAGAGGCCGACCGCCAGGCCAGCCAGATAGGCGGCGCCGAGTGCGGTGGTTTCCGTGACCACCGGCCGGACCACCGGAATGCCGAGTAAATCGGCCTGGAACTGCATCAGAAAATCATTGACGCTGGCGCCACCATCGACCCGCAGTTCTGCTACAGCATGACCACCCGCCGCCATCGCGTCACGACTCATGGCTTGCAACAAGGCGGCACTCTGAAACGCGATGCTCTCCAGTGCCGCGCGCGCGATGTGGGCCACGGTGCTGCCGCGGGTCAGGCCGGTGATTGAACCGCGGGCGTCCGGCTTCCAGTAGGGCGCGCCCAGCCCGGTAAAAGCCGGCACCACCATCACGCCGCCCGTGTCGGGCACACTTTGGGCCAGGGCCTGCACCTCGCTGCTGTCTGCAATCGCGTGCAGGCCGTCGCGCAGCCATTGCACCACGGCGCCGCCGACAAACACGCTGCCTTCCATGGCAAACTCGGTCTGCTCTGTGGGTTGCGCCGCACTGGTGGTGATCAAGCCGTTGTGCGATGTTCGGAACTCGGTGCCGGTGTGCATCAGCATGAAGCAACCGGTCCCATAGGTGTTTTTCACCCTGCCCGCCTTGAAGCAGGCCTGCCCGAACAAGGCGCTTTGCTGGTCCCCCGCCACACCGCCAATCGGAATGGCGTGCCCCAGCAGGTCAGGACTGACCTCGCCATACAGCGCGCTGGAGGGTTTGACGCTGGGCAGCAGGTTGGCCGGAATGTCGAGTGCTTGCAGCAACTCGGGGTCCCACCGGTTGGTGTGCACGTTAAACAGCATGGTGCGCGACGCGTTGCTGACATCAGTGGCGTGAACGGCGCCCGCGGTGAGGCGCCACAGCAGCCAGCTGTCCACCGTACCGAAGGCCAGCTCACCGTTTTCCGCCTGCTGCCGCGCGCCGGGTACCTGGTCCAGTATCCATTTGAGCTTGGTGCCGGAGAAATAGGCATCCACCACGAGCCCGGTTTTGGCCTCGATCAGGGCGGCCAGCCCGCGTTCGCGCAAGCTGGCGCAGGTCGGCTCGGCGCGCCGGTCCTGCCAGACGATGGCGTTATGAATAGGCATGCCGGTGGCCCGGTTCCAGACCACCGTTGTTTCCCGCTGGTTGGTGATGCCGATGGCGCGTACGTCGCGCGCCTGGATGCCAGCTCTGGCGAGGGCCTCGCGTGCCGTGGTCAGCTGCGTACGCCAGATCTCCTGCGGGTCATGTTCCACCCAGCCGGGCTGCGGATAGATTTGCGGCAGCTCCTGTTGTGCCCGGGCCACGATCCGCCCGTCGGCATCAAACACAATGCTGCGGGAGCTGGAGGTGCCTTGGTCCAAGGCAAGCAAGTAGGTCATAGGGGTCTCATAAACAGGAGATCAGCTTCCGCCAGAACGCCTACGCAGCCAATCCTTGACGAATACTACTTGTCGCCATTCAAAAATGAATTCAAGCATCCCGACTTATGCCCATTCCGTCGAAGACGCTGCTTGCCCACCTGGCCGCACCCGTGGCCACGCCGGGCAGTGAAATCCTGTGCCAGGAAACGGGTCTGGATACCGAAATTGACTCTTTTCTGAAGCTCGCCAGCGATTATTTGTGTTTGTCGGCATAAATATGTTTGACGACTGGGTGAAACTTCGGCATAATCGTGGGCTTCGCTTGAAAAAGTATGAAGTGTCTGCCCAAAGGGTGCAATGTGAGTGGTTCATGTTGCAAACGACGGGCCCAAGACTGACTGGAAAGTGGTTGGCTGCTGGCTGAAAGGTTGGTGGGTTGCTGCTTCTGGTGCAAGTTGGGAATAATTGAAATGATCCAAGCTGAATCTCGATTAGAAGTTGCCGACAATACCGGCGCAAAGTCCGTCCTGTGCATCAAGGTGCTCGGTGGATCCAAGCGTCGTTATGCAAGCGTTGGTGATGTCATCAAAGTTAGTATTAAAGAGGCTGCTCCGCGCGGTCGCGTCAAAAAAGGCGAGATCTACAGTGCGGTGGTGGTTCGTACGGCCAAGGGTATTCGTCGTAGCGACGGCTCGCTGGTCAAATTCGATGGCAATGCGGCAGTGTTGCTGAATGCCAAATTGGAGCCAATTGGCACCCGTATCTTCGGCCCAGTGACGCGTGAGTTGCGCACTGAGAAGTTCATGAAGATCGTGTCTCTGGCTCCTGAAGTTTTGTAAGGACGCGCCATGAACAAGATTCGCAAAGGCGACGA
>DAITMI010000090.1:4557-10814 GCA_036835225.1 Rhodoferax sp.
GAAGAAATCAAGGTGGCATAAGCATGGCTCGTTTGCAACAACACTATCGCGAAAAAGTAGCGCCGGAGCTGATGGTCAAGTTTGGCTATACATCTCCAATGCAGGTTCCGCGTCTCACCAAGATCACTCTGAATATGGGTGTGAGTGAGGCGGTCGCCGACAAAAAGGTCATGGATCACGCAGTGAGTGACCTGACCAAGATTGCGGGCCAAAAGCCGGTCGTCACCAAGTCGAAGAAGGCCATTGCTGGCTTCAAGATTCGTGAAGACCAGGCCATTGGCTGCATGGTCACGCTGCGCGGTGTCCAGATGTTCGAGTTTCTCGATCGTTTTGTGACTGTAGCTCTGCCGCGTGTTCGGGACTTCCGTGGCATTTCGGTTCGTGCATTTGATGGTCGTGGCAATTACAACATCGGCGTCAAAGAGCAAATCATTTTCCCTGAAATTGAATATGACAAGGTTGATGCCTTGCGTGGTCTCAATATCAGTATCACCACAACGGCCAAGACCGATGAAGAGTGCAAAGCACTGCTCACCGGCTTCCGTTTCCCCTTCAAGACTGAGGTGACCCGTGGCTAAAATGGCTTTAATCCAGCGCGAGCTGAAGCGCGACAACCTGGTCGCCAAGTACGCGAAAAAACACGCGGAATTCAAGGCAATTGCGGGCGATGCGAAGCGTAGCGATGAAGAGCGTGCTGCAGCCCGTCTGGGTTTGCAAAAGCTCCCACGCAATGCAAATCCGACGCGTCAACGCAATCGTTGCGCTATCACCGGTCGTCCTCGTGGTACGTTCCAGCATTTTGGTCTGGCGCGTGCAAAAATTCGTGAAATGGCTTTTGCAGGGGAAATCCCCGGCATGGTCAAGGCCAGCTGGTAAGCGGTAGGAGACATATATATGAGCATGAGTGATCCCATCGCCGACCTGTTGACACGCATTCGCAATGCGCAAATGGTAGCAAAAACTACTGTCAGCGTACCTTCCTCGAAAGTGAAGGTAGCGATTGCACAGGTCTTGAAAGACGAAGGCTACATTGACGGTTTCAAGGTGAATGCCAAAGACGGCAAGCCTGAGCTTGAAATTGTCTTGAAATATTACGCTGGCCGGCCCGTGATTGAGCGTATTGAGCGCGTCAGTCGTCCTGGTTTGCGTGTTTACCGTGGCAGTGATGCCATTCCCCAAGTCCAGAACGGCCTGGGTGTGGCAATTGTCACAACCCCTCAGGGCGTCATGACTGATCGCAAAGCGCGCGCTACCGGTGTCGGTGGTGAAGTGCTGTGCTACGTCGCCTAAAGCGTGACATTGAGGAGAAATAGAAAATGTCCCGTATAGGAAAAATGCCCGTCGCCATTCCGGCTGGCGTGGATGTGTCAATCAAAGAAGACCAGATCAGCGTTAAAGGCGCGGGTGGAACTTTGTTTCTGACTCAAAATTCTTTGGTCAAGGTAAGCGGTGGATCGGATCAGTTGAGTTTTCAACCGGCCAACGAATCCCGCGAAGCCAACGCCATGAGTGGCACCATGCGTCAGCTGGTGAACAATATGGTGATCGGTGTGACCAAGGGTTTTGAGAAGAAGCTCAATCTCATTGGTGTGGGTTACAAAGCCCAGGCACAGGGTGCCAAGCTGAATTTGACGGTGGGATATTCTCATCCAGTCAATAAAGACATGCCTGCTGGCATCACGGTTGCGACCCCTACACCCACGGAAATCGTGGTCAAGGGTGCGGACCGTCAGCGCGTCGGCCAAGTGGCTGCTGAGATCCGTGCAATTCGTCCTCCTGAGCCCTACAAAGGCAAGGGTATCCGCTACTCGGACGAAAAAATCACGATCAAAGAAACCAAGAAGAAATAAGGAGCTGCATCATGTTGACCAAAAAAGAGCAGCGTCTTCGCAGATCTCGCCAAACCCGCATTCGAATCGCCACCCAAGGTGTCGCTCGGTTAACGGTAAACCGCACCAACTTGCACATTTATGCCAGCGTCATTTCTGGCGATGGTGGCAAGGTTTTGGCAAGCGCGTCAACGGCAGAAGTCGAAGTGCGCAAAGCGTTGGGTGGTTCGGGCAAAGGTGGCAACGTTGCCGCTGCCCAGGCTATTGGCAAGCGTCTGGCTGAAAAAGCCATGGCGGTTGGTGTAGATAAAGTTGCGTTTGATCGCTCAGGTTTTGCGTACCATGGCCGCGTCAAGGCGCTGGCAGATGCAGCACGTGAAGCTGGCTTGCAGTTCTAAGCAGATCGGAAATAAAGATGGCTAAATTTCAAGCGAAAATGCAGGGCAAGGCTGAAGGGCCTGAGGATGGCCTGCGGGAAAAAATGATCGCGATCAATCGCGTTACCAAGGTGGTCAAGGGTGGCCGGATTCTTGGTTTCGCGGCATTGACCGTGGTCGGTGATGGCGAAGGCCGCGTTGGCATGGGTAAGGGCAAGTCGAAAGAAGTGCCTGCAGCCGTGCAAAAAGCGATGGAAGAAGCTCGTCGCAACATGACCAAGGTGTCGCTCAAAAATGGTTCGATTCACCACAAGGTGATGGGCCAGCACGGTGCTGCAGCGGTCATGATGGCGCCAGCCCCCAAGGGTACTGGGATCATTGCCGGTGGTCCCATGCGCGCAGTCTTTGAGGTGATTGGTATCACCGACATCGTGGCGAAAAGCCACGGCTCGACTAATCCTTACAACATGGTTCGTGCCACTCTGGATGCGCTTTCGCATGCGACGACTCCGTCGCAAGTGGCGGCCAAGCGTGGCAAGACGATTGAAGAACTCTTCGTTTAAGCAGGGGTTTCAAAATGACAACAAAACAAACAGTCACCGTGCAATTGGTTCGTAGCCCTATTGGTTGCCAGGAATCGCACCGTGCCACCGTTCGTGGTCTTGGTCTTCGCAAAATTCGCAGCACAAGCGAGTTGGTCGATACGCCTGAGGTCCGCGGCATGATTAACAAGATCAGTTACCTGGTCAAAGTGCTCTAAGAGGTTGATGATGGAACTCAATGGCATCAAGCCCGCTGATGGTGCAAAGCACTACAAGCGTCGTGTCGGTCGTGGTATCGGTTCAGGCATCGGAAAGACCGCAGGCCGCGGTCACAAGGGTCAGAAGTCTCGTGCTGGTGGTTACCACAAGGTCGGCTTTGAAGGCGGTCAAATGCCTATGCAGCGTCGTCTGCCAAAACGGGGCTTCAAGTCTCATCTGCTGAAGTTCAATGCTGAGGTGACTTTGACTGCGTTGGAGCAACTTGGTGCTACCGATGTGGATTTAGTGACCCTCAAGCAAGCCGGTCTGGTGGGTGAGCTCGCCAAAGTCGTAAAGATCATCAAAACTGGCGAAATCACCAAGGCGGTGAAGCTGACAGGTATTGGTGCAACGGCAGCTGCCAAAGTCGCGATTGAAGCGGCTGGCGGAAGCTTGGTTTAAATCGGTAATTGAAAGACCTCACACGTGGCAACTAACGCGACTCAACTAGCGAAAACTGGCAAATTCGGCGATTTGCGTCGTCGGCTTGTCTTTTTGCTGCTCGCGCTGGTCGTGTACCGGGTGGGTGCGCATATTCCGGTTCCTGGTATTGACCCCGCGCAGTTGGCGCAGTTCTTCAAAGGGCAGCAAGGCGGCATATTGGGCATGTTCAATATGTTCTCCGGGGGCGCGTTGTCCCGCTTTACCATTTTTGCGTTGGGGATCATGCCGTATATATCGGCCTCGATCATCATGCAGCTACTGACTTATGTGCTACCCGCATTCGAGCAGTTGAAGAAAGAGGGTGAGGCAGGTCGGCGCAAGATTACTCAGTACACCCGTTACGGTACTCTCGGTCTGGCGCTGTTCCAGTCAATGGGAATTGCCCTTGCGTTGGAGAGTTCGGCCGGACTGGTGATTACACCTGGATTTGGTTTTCGCATGACCGCCGTTGTTACCTTGACGGCAGGGACTTTGTTTCTGATGTGGCTGGGCGAACAGATTACCGAGCGCGGTTTAGGCAATGGAATTTCGATATTGATTTTCGGTGGTATTGCGGCTGGTTTGCCTAATGCAATCGGTGGTCTGCTTGAATTGGTACGTACTGGTGCCATGAGTATCATCATTGCGCTGTTTATCGTCATTTTGGTCGCGCTGGTCACCTTCTTTGTTGTTTTTGTGGAGCGCGGGCAGCGCAAAATTCTGGTGAATTACGCCAGGCGGCAAGTTGGGAACAAGGTTTACGGCGGCCAGTCGTCTCATCTTCCCTTGAAGCTGAATATGGCCGGCGTGATTCCTCCGATTTTTGCCTCCTCCATCATCTTGTTGCCGGCGACCGTGGTTGGTTGGTTCAGCACGGGCGAGTCCATGCGCTGGTTGAAAGACATTGCCAGTTCCTTATCACCTGGCCAGCCTATCTATGTGATGTTTTATGCGGCAGCGATTATTTTCTTCTGCTTTTTCTATACAGCGCTGGTGTTCAATAGTCGCGAAACTGCTGATAACCTTAAAAAGAGCGGCGCATTCATTCCGGGTATTCGTCCGGGGGACCAGACCGCCAAGTACATTGACAAGATTTTGCTTCGCCTGACCTTTGCTGGTGCGATCTACATCACGTTGGTGTGCTTACTGCCCGAATTTCTTATCTTGAAGTACAACGTACCGTTTTACTTCGGTGGTACTTCTCTTTTGATTATTGTGGTGGTAACTATGGACTTCATGGCGCAGGTTCAGAACTACATGATGTCGCAGCAATATGAATCGCTGTTGAAGAAGGCTAATTTCAAGTCTTCATAAGGCGATTGGTAAATATGTCAAAAGACGATGTTATTCAGATGCAAGGAGAGGTGGTCGAAAACCTGCCGAACGCGACATTTCGCGTGAAGTTGGAAAATGGCCACGTCGTACTAGGGCATATTTCCGGGAAAATGCGTATGCATTACATCCGAATTCTTCCAGGGGACAAAGTCACTGTTGAATTGACGCCCTATGATTTGAGTCGGGCACGGATTGTATTCAGGGCTAAGTAATAGTAATGGTATGTGTTCTACGCGACGTAATGCGAGAACATGGTAAACAGTTTTAGGAGAATGAAATGAAGGTTTCGGCTTCGGTCAAGAAAATTTGCCGTAACTGCAAGGTAATTCGGCGTAAGGGCGTTGTGCGTGTGATCTGTACGGATCCACGTCACAAGCAGCGTCAGGGTTAATTGCAAGAGTTTTAGAGGACGAAAATGGCACGTATCGCTGGCATCAATATTCCGCCGCAACAGCATTCTGAAATTGGCTTGACAGCCATCTTCGGGATCGGTCGCACCCGGGCACGCAAAATTTGCGAAGCTTGTGGCATCGCTTATTCCAAGAAGGTCAAGGATTTGACTGACTCCGACTTGGAAAAAATTCGCGACCAGATTGCTCAATTCACGATCGAGGGTGACCTGCGTCGTGAAACCACGATGAACATCAAGCGTTTGATGGACATCGGTTGTTATCGTGGCTTCCGTCATCGTCGTGGCCTGCCTATGCGTGGCCAGCGTACACGCACGAATGCCCGTACCCGCAAAGGCCCCCGCAAGGCTGCTGCATCATTGAAGAAATAACAGGGATTGAAAGACCACTATGGCAAAAGCTCCCGCCAGTAATGCGGCCCAACGTGTCCGCAAAAAAGTCCGCAAAAATGTTGCCGACGGTGTAGCGCACATTCACGCGTCATTCAACAACACCATCATCACGATTACGGACCGTCAAGGCAATGCCTTGTCATGGGCCTCTTCGGGTGGTCAAGGTTTCAAGGGTTCCCGCAAGTCTACGCCGTTCGCAGCCCAAGTGGCTTCCGAGGTGGCTGGACGTGCCGCCATTGAGCAGGGCATCAAGAATCTCGACGTAGAGATCAAGGGTCCTGGTCCTGGTCGTGAATCTTCGGTTCGCGCCCTTGGTGCTCTTGGCATTCGCATCAACATGATCGCTGACGTGACACCGGTGCCGCACAACGGCTGCCGCCCCCAGAAGCGTCGTCGCATCTAGTTTTTTTAACAAGCCCACCGCCACTGGCATTGCGCTGGTGGCTCCCGCGCTAACGTGCGGCAGATGACATAAAGGAAGTTCAAGTGGCACGCTATCTAGGCCCCAAAGCCAAATTATCCCGCCGTGAAGGCACTGACCTGTTTCTCAAGAGCGCCCGTCGCTCGATTGGAGACAAGGCAAAATTCGACTCCAAGCCGGGTCAGCACGGACGTACCTCGGGCGCTCGTACCTCCGATTACGGCCTGCAACTGCGCGAGAAGCAAAAGGTCAAGCGCATGTATGGCGTGC
>DAITMI010000091.1:0-10608 GCA_036835225.1 Rhodoferax sp.
CAGGGCAAAGAGGTTTTTGCCATCCCCGGCTCGATTCACTCGACGCAGGCGCGCGGCTGCCACGCCCTGATCAAGCAGGGCGCCAAACTGGTGGAGTCGGCACAGGATGTGCTGGAAGAAATGAAACTCGACGCCGGCGCCGCCTTGGTCCTTGATTCGCGCGCGGCGGGCGCTGGCAGCGGGCAGGCAGAAGACCTTTTTGCCTCCGAACAGGCCCTGCTGGAGGCGCTCGGGTTCGATCCGGTTGGACTGGATGCGCTGCACGCCCGCTCCAGCATCGACACCGCCAGTCTGCAAGCGCAGCTGATGGCACTCGAGCTGGACGGCCGGGTGGCACGCTTGCCCGGCGGCCTGTTTCAGCGCCTGAACGGGGTCTAAAGCGAGAACTGGGCTGGAAATGGACCCCAGGTCCGACTTGTTGCCCAACTTGACGTTTGGCCGCCGGCATTCGCGCTATATTGGCGCCATGTTTGAAGTACTTGTTTTCGTTTACGAGAATTACTGGCACGGCGACGCCTGTCCCGAACTTGGCGTACTGGAGCGCAAGTTAAACGCGGTGGGCTTTGAGGCCGAAGAAATTCAGGACGCGCTGACTTGGCTGAATGAGCTGAACCTGGCGGCCCGCGGCCTGCAACTGCCCGCACCTGACCATGGTGCGAGCAGCAGCGCAGCGCTGTCCGACATCACACTCTGGGCGCCGTCGTCACACAGCATGCGCGTGTACTCGATAGCCGAACAAAACCATTTGGGCGCGGCCTGCCTGGGCTTTGTCACTTTTCTCGAAACGGCGGGCGTGTTGCCGGCACACATGCGCGAAATCGTGCTGGATCGGGCGATGGCGGCCCCCGGCGATCCGGTGCCACTGGATGATCTGAAGATCATCATGCTGATGGTCTATTGGAGTCTGGGAAAGGAACCCGACGCGCTGGTGCTCGACGAATTGTGTGACGACACCAGCAAGCGGCTGGCCCACTGAGGTTTCTCTAACCCAGCAAGCGCTCCGGATTGGCTTCCAGCTTGACCAGCGCATCACGCGTGGCACGCACTGTGAGCGCCTCCTCTTCCTGCGGCACCAGCAGGCCGGCCTGCAGATAGGCCGCCACGCGACCGGCTTGAATAAGATAGCTGCGGCCATCGGTGGCGGCAAACAAGTTCAGATGTTTGCGCTCACTGCGCCACATAAATTGAACCTGAGCCACCCGTCCGTTATGGTCCAGCGTAAACCAGGCGCCTAATTGCAGCTCCTGCGCCCACGCCAGCATGGCGGCACTCGGTTTGGAGCCACCATCGGCCACCACATCGATCTTGGAGGCTTCAAGTCCCAGCATCATTTCAATGCTGTGGGCATCCAGTGGCAGCTCTCCCATGCCGTCCTCGCTCACGAAGTCTTCGAGGTTCGCCAGGCGTGCCGCCATCGCCTGAATTTGCTCGACTGGAATAGCCTCGGTCTTGGACAGGAACGCATCGGCCAGGGTATCGCTGACGGTTTTGATGTGACCCTCCTGCACGGCCGGCGCCAAGCCCAGCAGGGTCATGCCGGCGCGCAATCTTTGCAAGAGTTGCGGCAACGCCCGAATCACGCCGGCACGGTCACTCCGATGGGGCTTGGCGCTGGCGGCCCAGACCAGATCCGTCGCCGATTTTTTGAACCCGAGCGTGTCCGCATGCTGCGGGCCTTTGCGCACCGCCGCCATGGCCAGCACCTCGGCCCAGACCTTGTAGAGAAACTCGCGAATCTCCTCGCGCACCGGCATGTCCTGGAGCATGTGGCGCATCTCGATCGTGTACTGGATCGTCAGCGTTTCTTTTTCTTCCACCTGCTGCGCCACACTGACCAATTTTTGGGTCGATGCCTTGCCGGCCAAAAACTGCGCCAGAAACTTCTGAAACTCGGCATACACCAGTTGGTACACCCGCTTGCCCGTCTCGGGGTATTGCTCGATCACCTGCACCACCCGCTTGATTTCCGTCTCCAGCGCGCTGCCCTGGATGCCGCTGGCATCAAAACCCATCACACAGGAGCCCATGCGGTCAATCAACTGGCGCGCCGGATGATTCAGGGTGCCAAAGAAATCCGGCTCGGCCAACGCGACGCGCAACACCGGCATTTGCAGGCGCGCAAACCAGACCCGGATGCCGGGCGGGATGCGATCTTCCTGCAAAATGGCCTGAAACATCAGCGCCACAATTTCGATCATGGCCTTTTCGCTTTGGGTCGCGGCCTTGTTCTTGAGCTCGGCGGTTGTCCGGCGCAATTCACCCGCCACCCGCTCCACACCGGCCGGGCTGTAATCGTCCATGGCAGTGCCACTGTCTGGGTATCGCCCGGCCGACCTTGGCTGCGCCGCGATGGCCGCCGCCAATGCCGGCGAAGGGGGGTCATAGGCCGTGGCTTCAAAATTGGTACCGACCGAACCCATCAGCACACGCTTGAGCTGGCTCAAGACACCCTGGGCACGACTGCGGGCCCGGGCCAGCGGCGTGACCGAAGTCATCATGCGAGTTTCTTGTGCAGCGCTGCCGTAGCCCGAACTGGGCCGGCCAGCCACCCCTTGCAGCGGGGCCTGAGCCGGCGCCTGGGAAACGGCTGGGCTCGGCCGTGGCGCTGCCGGCGGCACCCGCTTAACGCGATCCTTCAACTCAATGGTGGGCAGCACACCCCGTTTGATCAAGAACGCATTGCCGTTGGCATAGGCCTGCTGAAGCCGCTCCGTCAACAGCTTGGCAACCACCTCGTTCACCAGCGGCCAGGCGTCGCGGGGCAGCTCGGCGTTGGCCCACTGCTCGACCATCAAAAGAACCAGCACGTCGGGCCGAAGAACGTCGTGGTCCGCCAGGTCTTGCCGACCGTCCAGGTGCTTGATGCGCAAGCGCAGATCATTCAACTCGGCGCCGACTTTTTCCATCATGCCCAGTACCAGACGGGACGCGGTGATCTTGTTCTCCATCACCTCGGTGCCGACCAGCTCAAAGCCCTCCTCCAGCACCTGCTTGGGAACGCTCAGGGGTGGATTCACCGCCGCCTGCCATGCCCTCAAGGTACCCTCCAGCCAGACGGCCCGCTTGCTCTGGTACAAGGTCCAGGCGTCACGTCGGCTTTGCATTTCACGCGAAGGCGCAGCTTCATTCATCAGGACCGCCAGCCGCTCCTGCACGGCAGTCGCCAGTTCCACCATGGCACGTGCCGCGTCCGCTACAAAGCGCTTACGCGTCTCCTGGGCAAGCTGGGCTCGCTGCGCAAAAGATGCTTGGGTGGCCATGCCTCAGATTCTAGTCAGACCGTGGCACCCGCGTTGGGGTCATTCGGGTCTTCATCCTTCTTGGTGCCACTCTTGACCAGGTCTTCACGCTGGATGCCGAGCCACATGGCAATGGCGGCCGCCACAAAAACCGAAGAATAGATGCCGAACAAAATACCAATCGTCAGTGCCAGTGCAAAGTAGTGCAACGTGGCACCGCCGAACAGCAGCATGGACAGCACCATCAGCTGGGTCGAGCCGTGCGTGATGATGGTGCGACTGATGGTTGAGGTGATGGCGTTGTCAATGATTTGCTGGGTGTTCATCTTGCGATAACGCCGGAAATTCTCGCGAATACGGTCAAAAATCACGACCGATTCATTGACCGAATACCCCAGCACCGCCAGCACTGCGGCCAGTACTGGCAGCGAAAACTCCCACTGAAAGAAAGCAAAAAAGCCCAGAATGATGATGACATCGTGCATGTTGGCAATGATGGCCGCCACCGCGAATTTCCATTCAAAGCGAATCGCCAGGTAAAGCATGATGCCGACCACCACGAAGGCCAGCGCCTTGAGACCATCGGTCGCCAGTTCATCGCCGACCTGCGGCCCCACGAACTCGCTGCGACGCATGGTGGCGGATGGATCAGCCACCTTGAGCGCCGCCAGCACCCGCTCGCTTTGCAGGGCGGAACTCACTCCTTTTTGCACCGGCATGCGGATCAGCACGTCGCGCGCGGTGCCAAAGTTCTGCACCTGTACATCGCTCAGGCCCAGCTTCGCCACCGTGCCGCGAATGCCATTCAAGTCAGCCGGCTGCGCGTAGCTGACCTCCATCAAAGTGCCGCCGGTGAACTCCACCGACAGATTCAAACCGCGCGTGAACAGGAAGAACACCGCGGCCAGAAAGGTAATGAGCGACACAAGATTGAAGACGAGTGCATGCCGCATAAACGGAATGTCGCGCCGGATTTTGAAAAATTCCATGATTACTTTCCGTCAGGGCGCCAAATCGTACCGATTGACACGCTTTTGAGTTTGTTTTGTCGGCCGTACCACAAGTTGACCAAGCCCCGCGAGAAGAACACGCCGGAGAACATGCTGGTCAAAATGCCAAGCACATGCACCACGGCAAAGCCGCGCACCGGTCCAGAACCAAAGGTAAGCAGGGCCAGGCCAGCAATCAGGGTAGTGACGTTGGAGTCCAGAATAGTGGCCCAGGCCCGGTCATAACCGGCATGGATGGCGGCCTGCGCCGACGCCCCATTGCGCAACTCTTCCCGCACCCGCTCATTGATCAGGACGTTGGCGTCAATCGCCATGCCCAGCACCAGCGCCATGGCCGCCATGCCGGGCAAGGTGAGCGTGGCCTGCAGCATCGACAGCACGGCGACCAGCAGCAGCAGATTAACCGCCAGCGCCACGCTGGAGAAGACGCCAAACAGCAGGTAATAGAAACACATGAAAACCGCCACCGCGACAAAGCCCCAGGTGACGCTGTTGAAACCCTTGGCAATGTTTTCGGCACCCAGGCTTGGGCCGATGGTCATTTCCTGGATGATTTCCATCGGCGCGGCCAACGACCCGGCGCGCAGCAACAAGGCCGTGTCTGTGGCTTCCATCGGGGTCATGCGACCGGAAATTTGCACCCGCCCGCCGCCGATCTCGGAGCGGATCACGGGCGCAGTGACCACTTCACCCTTGCCTTTTTCAAACAGCAGAATGGCCATGCGCTTGCCAATGCTTTCGCGTGTCACGTCGCGGAAAATGCGGGCACCCTTGGCGTCCAAGGTCAGGTTGACCACCGCTTCCTGGGTCTGGCTGTCAAAACCGGGCTGGGCATCGGTCAGGTTTTCGCCGGTCAGGATGACCTGCTTCTTCACAATGACCGGCTGACCACTGCGTTCCAGATAACGCTCGGAACCAAACGGCACGGCACCGGTGCCGCTCTCGGCCGCGCGGGCTTCGCTGCTTTCATCCACCATGCGCACCTCCAGGGTGGCGGTGCGCCCCAGGATGTCCTTGGCCTTGGCGGTGTCCTGCACCCCCGGAAGTTGCACCACAATGCGGTCCAGCCCCTGTTGCTGAATGACGGGCTCGGCCACGCCAAGCTCATTGATGCGGTTGTGCAGGGTGGTGATGTTCTGCTTGAGCGACTGGTCCTGCACGAGGCGCGCGGCCTCCGGCTTGATGGAGGCGGTCAGCTTGAACTCGGCGCCGTCCGGCGCATCGACGGTTTGCAGATCGGCAAACTGATCCTGGATAACCGCTTTGGCCGCCGCCAGCGTCTGGACATCCCGAAAGCTCACTTCGATCGTCTGGTCGATGCGGTTGATGCCGCTATGACGCACATTTTTCTCGCGCAAACTGGTGCGAATGTCTCCCGCCAATGACTCCGCTTTCTTGGTCAACGCGGCCTGCATGTCCACTTGCAACATGAAGTGCACGCCACCGCGCAAATCCAGACCCAAATACATCGGGAATGCGTGCAAGGCGGTAAGCCAAGCCGGCGAGCGCGACAGCAAATTGAGCGCCACCACATAACCGGCATTGCCGGGGTCTGGAATCAGCGCCTTTTGAATCGCATCCTTGGCTTTGAGCTGCGTCTCGGTGTTGTCAAAGCGCGCCTTGATTGACGCGCCGTCCAGCGTCACCAGATCCGCCGCCAGGCCCGCCGTCTTCAAGGCTTCTTGCACGCGGGCCTGCGTGCTGGCGTCCACTTTGACGGCCACTTTGGCCGCCGACACCTGCACCGCCGGTGCCTCCCCAAAAAAATTGGGCAGGGTGTACAAGATCCCCACCACCAGCGCGATCACGATGATCGCGTACTTCCATATCGGGTAACGATTCATGATCGAGCTCTTTGCGGTCTGTGAACTCTTGAATTACTTGATGCTGCCCTTGGGCAAGACCTGCACCACGGCGCTGCGCTGGAGCTGAATTTCCACGCCAGTGGCGACTTCCAGCGTGACATAGCTGTCACTCAGCTTGGCGACTTTGCCCAGCATGCCGCCGCCGGTGACGACTTCGTCGCCCTTGGCCAGTGCGTCAATCATGGCGCGATGTTCTTTGGTCTTCTTCATCTGCGGACGAATCATGACAAAGTACAGCACGACAAACATCAGCACCAGCGGCAGCATGCTCATGAGCGAAGACTGCATATCGCCGCCAGCAGCGGCAGCAGCAGGGGCGGTTTGGGCAAAGGCAGAAGAAATGAACACGGGCAACTCCAGAATAGTTAATCAGAATAACAAGGTGCAACACCCGTTTTGTGTACACAGCTGTGCAAAAAACGGGCAACCCGCCATTGTATGCGGGGCCGAAAAGCCCTGTTGATACGCGTCAAGCCGATTGCGGCACCGCCTGCGGACTGCGCAACTGGGCCAGTTGGGCGTCCCAATTCTGGCGCGTGGCCTTGAGATGACGCGCTTTGACATGGCCAAAACCCCTGATTTGCTCAGGGATACGGGCAATGCCGAGCGCCAGTTGATAGCGTTCCTTGTCGCGTTCTGTCGAGCGGGCGCTGCCCAGCACGTTGAGGACCTCATCCAGACTAGCCCGGTACTCGGTAATCAAAGCCCGTTCCTGTTTTCGTTCTTCGGAATAGCCGAAAATATCCAGCGCCGTGCCACGCAGCCCCTTGAGCCGGGCCAGCACTTTGAAAGCGGTCAACATGGCCGGTCCAAATTGCTGCTTCTGCAACTCGCCCTTCTCGTTTTTCTTCGCCAGCAAAGGCGGCGCCAGGTGGTAGTGGAGTTTGAAATCGCCTTCAAACATGGCATTGATCTTGGCGTGAAAAACACCGTCGGTGTGCAGGCGCGCCACTTCATACTCATCCTTGTAGGCCATCAGCTTGAACAGGTAGCGGGCCACCGCCTCGGTCAGCGCCAGACTCTTCTCGCCAGCGGACTGATCCAGTTGACGCACCTTCTGCACAAAGGCTTGGTACTCTTGCGCATAAGCCGCATTCTGATAAGCGCACAGGAACTCGACCCGCTGGGCGATCAGCTCATCCAGCGACGTGCGCTTGGTGAATGCCACCACTTGGCCCAGGTTGAGCAACTTGTCAAAAGCCACCCCATCGTGCGCCGCGCGGCGACCCCAGGCAAATGCGGTTTTGTTCTGCTCCACGGCCACGGCGTTGAGTTCGATGGCACGCAACAGCGACGCTTTGGCCAGCGGGATCCAGCCTTTTTGCCAGGCGTAACCCAGCAGCATCGGGTTGGTGTAGATGCTGTCGCCCATCAATTGAGTGGCGGCGGCATCGGCGTTGAACGCGCCCACCGCAGCCAGCCCGACCGCCTTGACCACCTCACTGACGCAGGCCTCTGCCGGGTTGACCCAGTTGGCGTTGGTAACAAAGGCGGCCGTTGGCGCCGCGTGCGAATTGAGGGCGACATGGGTGCGTCCCGCGCGCATGCGCAGCACCGTGTCCTTGGCCGCCGCCACGATCGGGTCGCAACCGATGATGAGATCGGCCCCCGCCATGCTGACGCGGGTGGTGCGAATGTCGCCTTGCGAAGACCCAATCAGCACATGGCTCCAGGTGGCGCCGCCTTTTTGCGCCAGGCCGCCGGCATCCTGCGTCACGATGCCACGGCCCTCCAGATGCGCCGCCACCCCCAGCAGCTGGCCAATGGTGATGACGCCGGTGCCGCCGACGCCGGCGACCACAATGCCCCAGACGTTTCCATCCACACCGTCAACTGTGGGCACCGCCGGCTCAGGCAGCACACCCAGCTCAAACGGTGACGGCCCCTTGCCTTTGACCTTTTTCTTGAGCTGGCCGCCCTCCACCGTGACAAAACTCGGGCAAAAACCTTTCACGCACGAGTAGTCCTTGTTGCAGGTGCTCTGGTTGATCTGGCGCTTGCGGCCGAATTCAGTCTCCAGCGGCTCGACGCTCAAGCAGTTGCTTTGGACCCCGCAGTCGCCGCAGCCCTCGCACACCAGTTCATTGATGACCACGCGCTTGGCCGGGTCCACCAGGCTGCCGCGCTTGCGGCGGCGACGCTTCTCGGTGGCACAGGTCTGGTCATAAATAATCACCGTGGTGCCTTTGATCTCGCGGAACTCGCGCTGGATGCGGTCCAGCTCATCGCGATGCTGCACCGCGACGCCCGCCACCAGCTTGATGCCGTGGTACTTCTCCGGCTCGTCCGTGACGACGACGATTTTGATCGCGCCTTCGGCCCGCATGGACTGGGCAATCTGCGCGACCGAGTGCCCCTCCGGCCGCTCACCGACCTGCTGGCCACCGGTCATGGCGACCGCGTCGTTGTAGAGAATTTTGTAGGTGATGTTCACCCCCGCCGCGATGCTCTGGCGCACCGCCAGTAGCCCGCTATGGAAGTAAGTGCCATCACCCAGGTTGGCAAACATGTGCTGGTCGTGACTGAAGGGCTGCTGCCCGACCCAGGGCACACCCTCGCCGCCCATCTGGGTAAAGCCGACAGTGGCGCGGTCCATCCAGATGGTCATGAAGTGGCAGCCAATCCCCGCCATGGCGCGAGACCCTTCCGGCACCTTGGTGCTGGTGTTGTGCGGACAACCGGAGCAGAACCAGGGTTGCCGGTCCGCCTGGACCTCAATCACCTGCATGGCGCTTTCCTTGGCTTGCAGAATCGCCAGCTGGGCGTCCATGCGGGCGCCGATGTGCGCATCCACGCCCAGTTTTTTCAGGCGCTGCGCGATGGCGCGGGCAATGAGAGCGGGCGACAAATCGGCATTGGCGCGCAACAGCGTGTTGGCCGTCGGGTTGGCCATCGACCATTCGCCGCCCGAGAAATCGCCCTCGACCTCGTTGAACTTCCCCAGCACGTTGGGCCGCACGTCGGCGCGCCAGTTGTAAAGCTCCTCCTTGAGCTGGTATTCGATGACCTGGCGTTTTTCTTCGATGACCAAAATTTCCTGCAGCCCGGTGGCAAATTCGCGCGTCAGCTGGGCCTCCAACGGCCACACCACGCCGACCTTGTGCAGGCGAATGCCGACCTGCCGGCAGGTCGCGTCGTCCAGCCCCAGATCAAGCAGCGCCTGACGCGTGTCGTTGTAGGCTTTGCCGCTGGCGATCAGCCCCAGGCGGTCGTTCGGGCCTTCAATCACGTTGTAGTTCAGCCGGTTGGCGCGGATGTAGGCCAGCGCGGCGTACCACTTGTAATGGAACAGCCGGGCCTCTTGCTCCAGCGCGTGATCGGGCCAGCGAATGTGCAGGCCGCCGGGTGGCATCTCGAAATCGGTCGGGATTTTGATCTGTACCCGATCCGGGTCGATCAGGGCGGTGGCGCTGGATTCGACGATTTCCTGAATCGTCTTCATGCCGGCCCAGACGCCCGAGAAGCGGCTCATGGCAAAGGCATGAATGCCCAAATCCAGAATCTCCTGCACCGTGGCCGGAAAGAACACCGGCGTGCCGCAGGCCTTGAAAATATGGTCGCTCTGGTGCGCCGCCGTCGAGCTTTTGGAAATGTGGTCATCGCCGGCCACCGCGATCACACCGCCCCAGGGGGTGGTGCCGGCCATGTTGGCGTGCTTGAACACATCGCTGCAGCGGTCCACGCCCGGACCCTTGCCGTACCAGATGCCAAAGACGCCATCAAACTTGTTGCTGCCGGGCGGGGCAAAGCCCAATTGCTGCGTGCCCCACAAGGCGGTGGCGGCCAGTTCTTCGTTGACGCCCGGCTGAAAAATGATGTTCTGCGCCTTGAGGTATTTCTCCGCCTTGACCAGCGCCTGGTCATAGCCGCCCAGCGGCGAGCCGCGGTAACCGCTGATGAAGCCCGCCGTATTTTTGCCCTGCTGCTGGTCACGCAGACGCTGCAGCAGGGGCAGCTTGACCAGCGCCTGCACCCCGCTCATGAAAGCGCGACCGTAGTTGAGCGAATATTTGTCATCCAGCGTCACGGTTTCCAGCGCTCGGGCGGTGTATTCAGGCAGGGGGGCGTTCATGGGGATAGGTCTCCGGACTACAGGATTGGATCGCCTTGTGAGCAATGGTGTCAAGAACTGCCGACCGATAGGTGGCAGCCTCTATTGGAGGAGAAAGTGTATGTCCGAAGCGCGGATATGTCTTTGCTTTCTTTGCCCTGGTTGCGCCAGTATTAGAAAGAATCTTGCTCAAATGCCGAACAAATAGAAAATCTCATTCAGTTTGACGGCTTGATCCTGAGCGAACCGGATCGAGTGAGCGGTCCAATAAAAAGCCCGGCCCCCTCGCAGGGACCGGGCAAGCGGCAGGGCCGCAATCAACTTCGCGTTATGAACTCCCGTATCAACGCATCAAGTACCGATCTTGCCGCCATCGTTCTTTGTGATGACGATGGTCGCCGAGCGCGGGCGCTTGCCGGCGCCGTAGCCGGCGTTGCTGGGCC
>DAITMI010000092.1:0-10529 GCA_036835225.1 Rhodoferax sp.
CGACCGGTACGGCCAATGCGGTGCACATAGTCTTCGCACACATTGGGGATTTCGTAGTTCACCACGTGCGGCAGATCATCAATGTCGATGCCACGGGCGGCGATGTCGGTGGCCACCAGTGCGCGCACGTCGCCACTCTTGAAGCCGGCCAGTGCCTGGGTGCGGGCGGCCTGGCTCTTGTTGCCGTGCAGCGCCATCGCCGGAATGCCGGACTTGGTCAAAAATTCGGCGACATTGTTGGCGCCAAATTTGGTGCGCGTGAACACCAGCACCTGGCTCCAGTTGTGTTCCTGGATGATGTGGGCCAGCAGCGCTTTCTTTTTGCCGCGACCGACCGGGTGAATGACCTGCGTGATGCGTTGCACGGTAGTGTTGCGCGGCGTGACCTGAATGCTCTGTGGATTCTTCAGCAGCGTGGCGGCCAGGTCCCGAATTTCGTCACTGAAGGTGGCCGAGAACAGCAGGCTCTGCTTGTCTTTGGGCACTACGGCCAGCACTTTTTTCACGTCATGGATAAAGCCCATGTCCAGCATACGGTCCGCTTCGTCGAGCACCAGTATTTGCACCTGGCCCAAGTCCAGTACACCTTGTTGCAGCAGGTCGAGCAGGCGACCGGGTGTGGCCACCAGAATGTCCACGCCTTTTTTGACGCGGCTGATCTGCGGGTTCATGCCAACACCGCCAAAAATGACGGTCGAAGACAGTTCCAGGTATTTGCCGTAGGTCTGTACCGACTCTTCCACCTGCGCCGCCAGTTCGCGGGTCGGGGTCAGCACCAGCGCACGAATGCCGATGCCACCGAACTTGTTGCGGGGGGTTTCACCCAGGCTGAGTTTGTGCAACATGGGCAGTACAAAAGCCGCCGTTTTGCCGGTTCCGGTTTGGGCACCGCCGAGCAGATCATGCCCTTCAAGCACAGCGGGAATCGCCTGCGCCTGAATGGCCGTGGGGGTCTCGTAGCCCTGCTCAAGCACGGCTTTAACGATGGCCGGAGCCAGATTTAGTTCTTCAAATTTCATAGTGTGGCGCCTATCCTGGGCGCTATGGCATCGGCCTGCTCTGTGCTTGAAACACCGAATCAGTCAAAGGCAGATGGGTACAAAAGGTGAACATTTGCGCAAGGCATTGTTCCCAGCAAGGTGCTGGCATCGTGGGCAACTGAAGCTCCACAACAACGCCTATTGTCGCACGCCCGGGCGATCCTGTCGTGAGGTGAGTCAAAAGGGCGTCGAAGGCGCCGCACTGGGCCATTCGAAACAAGATGTTAACGAGGCTGTTCATGGATAGCCTCAACTGGGAGAATGGCGCGGAGCGGCCTGAATTTGTAACGCGGGGAAACTGTTTGATGAAGAAATTTTTGCTTCGACGTATTGGTGTAGCGGATGACCGGTCCAGTGCTCGGCCAACACTGCATGACTGCCTTGAGGTTGTGCTGTTGCAGGCGGACACCCTGATGGGTGACGTGCTTGAGGGCCTGGCCGCTTCGACCAAAGACACAAAACGCAAAAGCACTTTTGGGGCGCATTCGCCTGTGAACACGACGGCGATTGATTTGTTGTGCAGTCAGGCGTCGGCGGTCAAGCAGACCTTTATGGCGCAGTTGCGGCTTAGCGTCTATCACAGTGGGGCGCAGGACTCCGCAGCGC
Source organism: Rhodoferax sp. (assembly GCA_036835225.1). Lineage (GTDB taxonomy): Bacteria > Pseudomonadota > Gammaproteobacteria > Burkholderiales > Burkholderiaceae_C > Rhodoferax. The sequence goes on from DAITMI010000092.1 coordinate 1,647, forward strand.
AGCCGCTGGTCCGTTTCGAGGATCTGCAGTTGCTGGACAGCAAGCAGATTGATGCCAGCATCGAATTGTCGCTGGCCCAGCAGGAGGTTTCCCGCTGTGTTGATGATGTGCTTCCTTCGTTGAACGCACTGATCAGCAGTTTGCTGGGCTGGATCACCGTGCAGTCGCAGCTGAATCCGCTGAAGCCTGATGCTTTTGTGCGCGCCTTGCAGGCGTGCTTGGTGCAGCATGTGCCGGACGAACAGATGCGGGCCGCCCTGATCACGCCCGCTGCCGGATTGCTCGGGGTGAGCCTTCGTCAGCTTTACCGGGAAGTCTGCGACTGGCTGCGGTCGCAGGGCGTTGAACCAGCCACGCCCGTGGGAACCGCGATCGGGGGTGGGGGTGCAGCGCGGGGAACGGGTGCCGAGAACTCGATCGGTCGCACCATGCTGACGCTCGACAAACTTCGAAAACTGCTGTCAGGTGAGCTTGGCCGCGGTTCGGGCCGGCAAGATTTTTTGAACACGGTGCCTGCCTCCTATGTGGCGCTGGAAGACATGAAGCTGCTCGAGCCCATGATGCGGCGTCTGGCGCAGCGCGCCAATCTGCCCGTTAACGCAGCAGTGGCGGTGGATGCTTCAGGCCAGCAGATCATGCGTGAGCCAACCCAGGGCCGGCAACTGGGCCGGCAACTGGGTGAGGAAGTCGTACTCATGATGCTGGACAACCTCATGCTAGATGAGCGGCTGCTGCCCAAAGTGCGGGAACTCATCAAAATGCTCGAGCCTGTGCTGCTGGCTTTCGTACAGTCCGACCCACGATTTTTCAGTGAACGACAGCACCCGGCGCGCCAGTTTCTGGACCGGATCACACACCGCAGTCTGGGCTACAAATCCGAGAACGACGAGGGTTTTTCCCGGTTTCTGAAGTCCATTTCAGATGCGGTTGGCATTTTGACTGACGGGGATGGCGAGGCCGCCGCGTTTGCGCGGCTGATGCGTGACCTTGAAGCTGGCTGGATTCGGGATGCGGCAGCACAAGGCGAGCAGCACGGAGAAGCGACGTACGCGTTGATGCACGCGGAGCAAAAAAACCTGTTGGCGCAGCGTCTGGCGGTTGACTTTCATGAACGTCAGAAAAACAAGGACATTCCTGAAGTGGTGGCCAACTTTCTGCGTGGCCCCTGGGCGCAGGTGGTGGCGCAGGCCCAGTTGGACTGTGCTGATGGTAGCGCCGACCCGGGTGCGTATCTGGCGCTGGTGGATGACCTGCTCTGGAGCGTGCAACTCCGCCGGGCGCGGCGCAACCGGGCCCGGCTTGCGCAGTTGATGCCCAATTTGCTGGTCAAGCTGCGCCAGGGCTTGCAGCTCATTCAGTATCCGGAGGAACGCATACCGGTGTTTTTTGACGCATTGATCTCGCTGCATGAAAAGGTGTTTGAAGGTCATCGCGGGGCGTCTGTGGCAGAGCCCGCCGATCAGACGCAGCAAGAAAATATCGAAGTGATGGCGGTGGTCGGTCCGCCCGAGGCCTCGGATTCAACTGAGTTCTGGGTCGCGGATGAAGGGGTCCAGGAGGCTGCTTATCTGGCCGAGGAGGCTGAATCACCGATGGAGGCGGTGCAGCACCCTTGGTCCGTGGCGGATCTCAGCACAGGGGCGTGGGTTGAATTGATGGTAGAGGGGGTTTGGCTGCGGGCGCAACTGACCTGGGTGAGTCCGCATCGAACCCTGTTCATGTTTGTGTCCCATGGCGGGTTGGCGCATTCGATGTCCCGCCGTACCATGGCGCGCCTGCGCATGCTGGGCCGGGTTCGGTTCGTGTCAGATGGTCATCTTGTTGACAATGCGCTGGATGCAGTGGCCCAGACGGCCTTGAAAAATGACCTGGGCCAAGTATCGCAACAGCCTTGATCCATGGGGATGGCCGCATGAAAACCGGGCATTCGCCGATAATGCTGTATTTACATCCAGAAATACACCGCAAGACCCATGGCTCAATACGTATTTTCCATGAACCACCTCGGCAAGATCGTGCCGCCGAAACGTTTCATTCTCAAAGACATTTCCCTCAGTTTCTTCCCCGGCGCCAAAATTGGCGTGCTGGGGACCAACGGTTCCGGCAAGTCCACCCTGCTCAAGATCATGGCCGGTGTGGACAAGGAATTTGAAGGCGAAGCCATCCCCATGGCCGGCCTGAATATTGGCTATCTGCCGCAAGAGCCTCAGCTGGACCCCGAGCAAACGGTGCGGGAAAGCGTGGAAGCGGGCATGGGCGACGTTTTGAAGGCCAAAGCCCGCTTGGAAGAAATTTACGCCGCCTACGGCGAAGAAGACGCCGATTTCGACAAACTCGCCGAAGAGCAGGCCCAAATGGAAGCCATCATTGGCAGCGCTGGCACCGACTCCGAGCACCAGCTGGAGATTGCTGCCGATGCTTTGCGCCTGCCGCCCTGGGATGCCAAGGTGGGTTTGCTGTCGGGTGGCGAGAAGCGCCGTGTTGCCTTGTGCCGCCTGCTGCTGTCGAAGCCTGACATGTTGCTGCTGGACGAGCCCACCAATCACCTGGATGCCGAATCGGTGGACTGGCTGGAGCAGTTCCTTGCGCGCTACCCGGGCACCGTGGTGGCCATTACCCACGATCGCTACTTTTTGGACAATGCGGCCGAGTGGATTCTGGAACTGGACCGCGGCAACGGCATGCCCTACAAAGGCAACTACAGCTCCTGGCTGGAGCAAAAGCAGGAGCGACTGTCGCAGGAACAAAAGGGCGAAGAGTCACGCGCCAAAGCGCTCAAGAAAGAGCTTGAATGGTCACGCCAGAACCCCAAGGCACGCCAGGCCAAGAGCAAGGCGCGTCTGGCCCGTTTTGAGGAGCTGTCAGATTTTGAGTACCAGAAGCGCAACGAAACCAACGAAATCTTCATCCCGGTCGCCGAGCGTCTGGGCAATGAAGTCATCGAGTTTGTCAACGTCAGCAAGTCTTTTGGCGACCGTGTCCTGATCGATAACCTGAGTTTCAAAGTGCCTGCCGGTGCCATCGTCGGCATCATTGGCCCTAACGGCGCCGGTAAGTCCACGCTGTTCCGCATGATTGCGGGCAAGGAAAAACCTGACAGCGGCGAAGTCAAGATTGGCTCCACCGTCAAGATGGCGTTTGTGGATCAGCACCGGGATGACCTGTCCAACGAAAAAACCGTCTGGGAAGACGTGTCAGGCGGGCTCGACATCCTGAATGTTGGCAAATTCCAGATGGCCAGCCGCGCTTATTGTGGACGTTTCAATTTCAACGGCGCGGATCAACAAAAACGCGTGGGCACCCTGTCCGGTGGTGAGCGCGGACGCCTGCATCTGGCCAAAACCCTGATTGCCGGCGGCAATGTCCTGATGCTGGACGAGCCATCCAACGACCTGGATGTGGAAACCCTGCGTGCGCTGGAAGATGCCTTGCTGGAGTTCGCCGGATCGATCATGGTGATCAGCCATGATCGCTGGTTCCTGGACCGTATCGCGACCCACATTCTGGCGTGCGAGGGCGACAGCCAGTGGACCTTCTTTGATGGCAACTACCAGGAATACGAAGCCGACAAGAAGAAACGTCTGGGCGAAGAAGGGGCCAAGCCCAAGCGCATGCGCTTCAAGGCGCTGAAGTAACCGGTCACCACGCCCATGCTGAACCGCATGGGCGTCAAACTCTGAGCAGCCTTTGCCGCACCAGTTCGATGTGGTCGCGCAGGGCGTAGAGCTCGTCCGCATAGGACAGCGGCACGCTGATTTTCCCAACGCGCGCTTCCAGCTGCTTGAGCTCATCCGCCAGATCCTGCGCCGATTCGATACCGTCACTGGCGCGCTCTTCGATGGCGCGCAACTGCCCATACCAGCGAAAGACCCGGGAGCGGATTCTGAACTCATACAGTGGCGGCACGACCCGGCTCAGCGGCAGCAGCACCGCAATGATGATGCCCAGTGCCAGCCACATGCGTTCCACCAGATTCGCGTAGGAAAAAGACAGGTAACGTTGCAGCAGGGGCGCGCCATTGCGCAGGGTGCGTTCGGCTTCCCTGGACAGGGGAAATTCGGTATGGGCGGCATTGGGGAATTCGTGGGCGCGGCTGAACCAGCCGGCCTGGCTGTGCAAGACCAGCGAGACTTGGGAGAAGAGTTGCAGCACGGCCGGATGCACGCTGTCTCTGGCGAGCAGCGTCGTGGTGGGGGCCACCAGTCGCACGTCCTGCGCTGGCACATCACCGGCCAGATCCACCACACCGCGCGGCAGGGTCACCGGCGTCAAAAACGCGAAGCGGCGTGAGTAGGCTTCGCTTTGGGCAAAGTCCATCAGTTTTACACCGGGCGTTTGCAGCAGCATTTGCACCATGAGCGATTCCGGGGCCGAGGCAAAAACCAGTGCATCCAACTCACCGTTCAAGAAGGCCACCGTGGCCGGGGTTTGCTCCAGTCGGGAGAGTGTGATGCTGCCGTCGTCAATGCGGTTGACGTCGAATAGTTTTCCCATCAAGCTGGGCACGCCGCTACCCGCCGTACCGACATTGACGCGCAGACCTTTGAGCTGGGTCAGCGCATTCAGGGTCGCGTCCTTTGTCACTTTTTGCGCGGCGTCTGCGCGATAAAACAGCCACACCGGTTCGACGAACAGGCTTCCCAGTGATTCAATCCCTTCGCGGCCACTGGCCGGCAGCGCGCTACTGCCGCCCTGAACAAAACCGAGGTCAGCCTTGCCCGCCGCCAGCCATTCCAGGTTCTGGGATGAGCCCTCGCTGGGCAGCAGTTGCACTTCAATGCCGTAGGCGGCCATGGCTTGGGCATAGCGTTTTCCGAATTCGGCGTAGGCGCTTTGAGCCGGTCCGGTGGCCAGCGTCACATGCTTGGGCGGTGTCGGGTCAAGCCACCAGTAGGCCAGTGCCAACAAAGCGACGGTCAACAGGACAAAAGGCCCCGCCGAAGTCAGCATGTCGCGCAAGGACAGCAAGGTATAGCGGATGGTTTTGGGCATAGCGTGCAAGGTGGTGGTGATTCAGGGGATGCCAGGTCGCGACAGATCGCAGGCGGCGGGCCAGTTCATACCGCCGACGCTGATACTCTGGGCGGCCAGCACGGCACGCACCACCGCCCGGGCGGTCACCTCGGCCGCCAAGGTGGCGAGCAGGAGCATGCCAGCCGTCTTACCGGCCTGGCCGGTACCCAGCGCAAACAGGGTGTCCCCATCCAGCATGGTGTGCACCGGGTTGATGCTGCGAGCCAGTCCGTCGTGCGCCACCTGGGCCAGCCGGTGCGCCTGGGCCTTGGTCAATCGCGCGTCGGTGGCGATCACGCCGATGGTGGTGTTGCTGCCTGCCAGCAGGGACTGGGGTGCCATACCCGCCAGAAGGGCGTCCCGCGAGTTAAGAAGTGAGGTGCCATCGGGCGTTCGGGCACCGGCCAGCAGCTGGCCAGTGGTCGGGTCGATGACGTCACCCACGGCGTTGCAGGCGATGAGGGCGCCGACCGTGATGCCGTCCACGGTGATCGAGGCGGTACCGATGCCGCCGCGCATGGCGCGTTGCAGGCCAAACAGTTTGCCGACCAGCGCCCCGGCGCCAGCGCCGACGTTGCCCTGTGCCGGCGCATTGCGGCTGGCCGCCACGCAAGCCTGATACCCGGCCCGGCCATCAGGCCGGATTTTGGCGTCACCCACTGACAGATCAAACAGCACGGCGGCCGGCACGATGGGCACCACACCAAAGCCCACCGGCAGGCCGATGTTGTGTTCTTCCAGCCACTGCATCACACCACTGGCCGCATCCAGCCCCCAGGCGCTGCCGCCCGCCAGCAGGATGGCGTGCACACGGTCCACCAGGTTGGAGGGGTGCAGCAGGTCGGTCTCGCGCGTGCCGGGTGCGGCGCCTCGCACGTCCACCCCGGCCACCGCACCGTCGCGCGTGATGATCACGGTGCAGCCGGTGGGGCGGCGCGCGTCGGTGAAGTGGCCCACCTCGATGCCGGCGACCTCGGTGATGGCGCCCTGGTAACCCATTTGAAGTTCGATGGAAGCGGGACTGCGCGCATTGGGCGCGACAGGCGCGCTTGCCGATTCAGGATGCGGGGAATGCTGTTCTGAGGACACGGGGGGCCACTTTCAGGATGATTGCGACAAGTTGAATTCTCTGGGCCGCAGAAAAAACGGTTGTGGACGCTACCCGATGGGCCGGAATATCAGGGTATCCAATCAGACTCTTGATGAGCGTCGATGGATATTACCCGAGCGCCAGGCTGCAGGATGGACCATGAGCAGGCCGCGTCGGAGCAAATATTGCGCTTTTCATAACTCGTCATTGCGAGCGCAGCGCGGCAAGCCATCCTTGCTGTTGTAATCGTCATTGCGAGGAGCGACAGCGACGCGGCAACACGGCCTTCGGCCTCGCCGTGACGAGGGTCATCCCAAGCGCTTTAACTCAAATAAATATTCCATGCTTTAATCCGCCCATGCGTGGATTAGTCTGGCGATTTCTGTTGACGTGCCTGTTGCTCGTCGCGATGCCCCTGCAGGGGTTTGCGGCTGCGACCATGCTCGTCTGCGGGGCCAACCACGAGAGCCTGTACGGTTCGGCGACGCAGGGGGTCGTCACGCATAAGCAGGCGCAGGTGCAACATGTGCACAGTGCCCACCCATCCGACCATCACGAGATTTCTGTGGCTTCGGCCCAAGGCGCAGGCACGGGCGAGGTGGCGCAAGTTCAAACAGCCTCGGGTGTGTCGTCTCATGACACGGCTGAAAAATTCAAATGCAATGCCTGCGGTCCTTGTTGTCTTGGCGCCGCATTGACAACCGAAGTCGTTCTTGACGTAGCGCCGTTGGTACAGTCAGCTGACTTCCCTCATCTCACCTCTCATCATCTGTCCCCCGCTCTTGGCGGGCCGGACCGACCGCCTCAACCCATCCTCGTTTAGCGACGCGTCGCTTCGGTCGTAGCTTGCGCACGCCTGCGCAACGCTCAACTGAAATAGGGCGTCGCCTTCAGCCCGTTTCGTCGGAAGTTTTCTTCTGACGATCGCCCCAACGTGATGACGCGAGGATTTCATGTATTCATTTCCCCTTCACCGGTTCCTGCCCGTGGGACTGGCGGTGGCCCTGCCGATGGCCTTCGCACAGTCCGGCTCTGTGCCGGCAACGCCTGATTCAACAAGCGCTGCGCCAGCGTCGGTCACGCTCAGTTACCGATCGGCTTTTGCCGATTACCGCGCTTACAGTGAGCCGCCCGTCGTTTCCTGGCGAGAGGCCAATGACAAGGTCGAGCAGATTGGTGGCTGGCGTGCCTACGCCAAAGAAGCCAGCCAACCCGATGCGGTGACGGCACCCGCTTCGAGCGCAACTGGAGGCAAACCATGACCCGGCCCCAAGTGATTGGGCGCGTCAGGTCGCTGGTTGCTGCGATATCCATCGTCGTTCTGTCGGGCTGTGCCAGCGTCAACTTCGACGATTCGGTCGCCCAGGCGAATCAGGACGCCGCTGCCTTCACGCAGGGCCACCTGGCACTGGCGCAGACCCAGGAGCAACGCGCAACGCGTGAGCGTGCGGCAGAGCGACTGCTGACGCAGCCACTGACCCAGAGTGCGGCCGTTGAACTCGCGCTGGTGAACAGTCCCGCCTTGCAGGCACTGCTGGCGCAGAACTGGGCGGATGCCGCCAATGCCGCGCAGTCCGGCCGCATCACCAATCCGATCTTCACTTTTGAGCGTGTCACCTTTGGCGACGAACTTGAGTTTGGACGTCTGCTCAGCTTCGGCTTGCTCGACTTGTTGACCCTGCCCCAGCGCCAGGGCATCGCGCAGCGCGGAATCGCGCGGGCGCAGCTGCAACTGACCACGGAGGTGATCGACCAGGTGACGCAGGTGCGCCAGGCCTGGGTCAAGGCCGTCGCGGCACAACAAAACCTGAGCTACGCAAAGCAGGTGTTTGATGCGGCACAGGCCAGCGCTGAACTCGCGCGTCGCATGCAAGCGGTTGGCAATTTCACCAAGCTGCAACGTGCACGGCAACAGGTGTTTTATGCCGATGCCGCCACGCAACTGGCCGCTGCCCAGCATGCAATGACCGCCACCCGCGAAGGCCTGGTACGGTTCCTCGGCCTGACGGACGAGCAGGCCAGGCAACTCAAATTGCCAGCCAGGCTCCCGGACCTGCCCAATGCCCCGCGCAGTCCTGAGGACGCTGGCAAGGTAGCCAGTGCCGGGCGCCTGGATATCAAATTGGCGCAATCGGCCTTTGAGTCGGCGGCCGCAAGCCAGGGACTGAACCGGTTGACCAGCCTGGCGGACATCGAGCTCGGCGTGCGACGCGACACGGTCTTCGACAATGCCGCCGGCACCAGCACCCCACGCAACGGCTATGAAGTCAGCGTCAGATTGCCGCTGTTTGATGGCGGCGGCCTGCGTCGCGACGCCATGAATGCGCAGACTCTGGCGGCAGCCAACCGGCTGGAGGCCACGCTGCGGGCAGCGGGCTCGAACCTGCGGGAGAGTTATTCCGCCTACCGCACCGCTTACGACGTCGCCCGGCATTACCGCGACGAGGTCGTGCCCTTGCGCAAGACGATTGCGGAAGAAAACGTTCTTCGCTACAACGGCATGCTGATCGGCGTGTTCGAACTGCTGGCAGATACCAGGGATCAGATTGGCAGCGTGATGGCCGCCATCGCGGCTGAACAGCAGTTCTGGCTGGCGGATGCGGCACTGCAGGCGTCCCAGATGGGCAAGCCGACCGGCGCGTCCGTGGGCGCCATGACCTCAACTGGATCGGGAGGTGGCGATGCGGCCCATTGACCCCGGTCTGCAGCGCCAAGCTGTGGCGCGTCACGCGTGCGGCGGTTCAGAACCCATTCGAAAGCAATCCCGATGAATTCAAGAC
>DAITMI010000093.1:0-10394 GCA_036835225.1 Rhodoferax sp.
ACTTACGACCTTTGGGTTATGAGCCCAACGAGCTACCAGGCTGCTCCACCGCGCGTTAAGTATTAATTATACCCTATTCTGACTTGGCAATGTCAGAAGTAGTTTCTTCGGCGAGGTCAGGGCGATCCACCAATTCAACCAATGCCATGGGCGCGTTGTCACCCACACGAAAACCCATCTTCAGGATACGTGTGTAACCACCAGGGCGGGCCTTGTAGCGAGGGCCAAGCTCGGCAAAAAGCTTGACCACCATGTCGCGGTCACGCAGGCGGTCAAATGCGAGGCGCTTGTTCGCGAGCGTAGGCTCTTTTGCCAGCGTGATCATGGGCTCGACGACGCGGCGAAGTTCCTTGGCCTTGGGCAAGGTCGTTTTGATCGCTTCATGCTGGATAAGGGAATTCATCATGTTGCGTAACATGGCCAGCCGGTGTGAGCTGGTGCGATTGAGTTTACGAAGTCCGTGTCCGTGACGCATGGTGCTGTCCTTTCATTTTTTAATTCAGATAGCCGTATCAGGTACTACCTGTGCACTGCCTCCCGAAGGAGGCCAATTTTCAATTAACGCTTGTCAAGACCAGCGGGAGGCCAGCTTTCCAGGCGCATGCCAAGTGTCAGCCCCCGGGATGCCAATACTTCCTTGATTTCATTAAGCGACTTGCGGCCCAAATTCGGCGTCTTGAGGAGCTCGTTCTCCGTACGCTGAATGAGGTCACCGATGTAATAAATGTTCTCCGCCTTGAGGCAATTGGCAGAACGCACTGTCAATTCGAGTTCGTCGACGGGACGCAACAAAATCGGATCAAATTGCTGAGAGCTGCGCTGCACAGGAGCATCAAAAGCAGCCAGTTCATTGCCTTCGAGCTGTGCAAATACAGCAAGCTGCTCAACAAGGATTTTAGCCGAGGCACGGACAGCGTCTTCCGCAGTCACCGCACCGTTGGTCTCGATTTCCAGAACAAGCTTGTCAAGGTCGGTACGCTGCTCGACACGGGCACTTTCCACGGTATAGCTCACTCGCTTGACAGGCGAAAACGACGCATCCAGGACAATCCGGCCTATCGATTTGGTGGATTCGTCGCCATAGCGACGCATGGTGCCAGGAACATAACCACGGCCGTTTTCGACCTTGATCTGCATGTCGATCTTGCCGCCGTGCGACAAATTGACAATGACGTGCTCTGGATTGATGATTTCGACGTCATGGGGCGTCTGAATGTCGGCAGCGGTTACGGGGCCTTCACCCTCCTTGCGCAAGCTCAACGTGACTTCATCGCGATTGTGCAGCTTGAAAACCACGCCTTTGAGGTTCAGAAGGATATTGACAACATCTTCCTGAACGCCATCAATGGACGAGTACTCGTGCAACACACCGGCGATCGTGACTTCAGTTGCGGCGTGACCCACCATGGACGAAAGTAAAACGCGGCGCAGGGCGTTGCCGAGCGTGTGGCCATAGCCACGCTCGAAAGGCTCCAGAGTCACCTTGGCGCGATTGGCGGCAAGCTGCTCAACGTTAATAGTTTTTGGTTTCAGTAAATTAGTTTGCATGCATTCTTCCTCTCAATACCCTCGGCTCGTTACACCGATAAGGCCGGGTGAAGCGACCCTGCGCATACAGTGCCCCGTATGCGCAGGAACGAAAATTAACGTGAATACAGTTCGACGATCAACGACTCGTTGACGTCTGCAGCAAACTCATCGCGATCCGGCACTTTCTTGAAAATGCCCTCGCCTTTGTCTATGCTGACATCCACCCACGCTGGCATGCCGACTTGCTGCGCCAACTGCAGAGCTTCCGCCACGCGGGTCTGCTTCTTGGACTTGTCACGAACGGCGATCACGTCACCCGTTTTAACCATGTAAGACGGGATGTTGACCGAACTGCCATTGACGGTGATCGCCTTGTGCGACACCAGCTGGCGCGCTTCGGCGCGGGTAGAACCGAACCCCATCCGGTAAACCACGTTATCCAGGCGCGATTCCAGGATAAACAGCAAATTGGCGCCAGTGTTTCCCTTGCGACGATCAGCCTCTTCGAAATAACGGCGGAACTGCTTCTCCAGCACGCCATACATACGCTTGACCTTCTGCTTCTCACGAAGCTGCAGACCGAAGTCTGAGGTCCGGGTACCGGAGGTGCGGCCATGCTGGCCGGGTTTGGAGTCGAATTTGGCCTTGTCACCGATGGCTCTGCGAGCGCTCTTCAGGAACAGGTCGGTGCCTTCACGGCGGGAAAGTTTGGCCTTGGGGCCGAGGTAACGTGCCACTTGAATTCCTTATGTCATCTGCTGCAGAAACTGCAGGAGCCGCAGATAGCAACCTGACGGCGGTGGGCTTGATAAAAACTCGCCCGGCTGGCCTGCGTGAAAACGAGGACCAAACCGGGAAAGCAGAACTTAAATTCGACGGCGTTTCTGGGGTCGGCAGCCGTTGTGCGGCACTGGCGTGACGTCAGCAATCGAATTGATGCGGATGCCAAGCGCTGCCAGCGCGCGAACCGATGACTCACGTCCTGGACCAGGGCCTTTGATTTCGACATCAAGATTCTTGATGCCCTGCTCAATGGCTGCGCGACCAGCGACCTCGGAAGCGACCTGAGCGGCAAAGGGAGTCGACTTGCGCGAACCTTTAAAGCCCTGACCGCCAGAAGAGGCCCACGACAAGGCATTGCCCTGACGATCTGTGATCGTGATGATGGTGTTGTTGAAAGACGCGTGAACGTGAGCGACGCCGTCGGCAACGTTCTTGCGTACTTTCTTGCGAACGCGTTGTGCTGCGTTACTGCTGGGGGCTTTTGCCATAACTACCTCTTACTCAATTATTTCTTCAAGGACTGTGCCGCCTTGCGCGGACCCTTGCGGGTGCGCGCATTGGTGCGTGTGCGCTGACCGCGCATGGGCAACCCGCGACGATGGCGAAAGCCACGGTAGCAGCCGATATCCATCAAACGCTTGATGTTCATCGTGGTTTCACGACGCAGATCACCTTCAATGGTGAATTGCGCGATCTGGTCACGAATTTTTTCCAAGTCACCGTCTGTGAGATCTTTGACTTTTTTGGAATACGCAATATCACATGCTTCGCAAATTTTGCGAGCACGAGTGCGGCCGATGCCGAAAATAGCAGTCAAGCCGATTTCGGCGTGCTGCTGCGGCGGAATATTGATACCAGCGATACGAGCCATGTGCGTCCTCTAAAACTCTTGAAATCAGCCTTGACGCTGTTTGTGGCGTGGGTCTGTGCAAATCACGCGTACAACGCCCTTGCGGCGGATGATTTTACAGTTGCGGCAAATTTTCTTGACCGAAGCTGAAACTCTCATTTCTTTCTCCTAAACTTCTGAACTGTACTTACTTGGCGCGAAACACGATGCGTGCTCGCGACAAATCATAAGGCGTTAACTCAACCGTCACCTTGTCACCAGGAAGAATGCGGATGTAGTGCATTCGCATCTTTCCCGAGATGTGACCCAAAACAATATGACCATTTTCCAGCTTTACGCGAAACGTCGCATTGGGCAAGTTCTCCACGACCTCCCCCTGCATCTGGATAACATCATCCTTCGACATCCCAATCAACCACCTGGTGACGTTTTAAAATTCGCTTTCTTCAGCAGGGATTCATATTGCTGGGACATCATGTAGTTCTGTACCTGTGCCATGAAATCCATGGTGACAACCACAATAATCAGCAACGAGGTTCCACCGAAATAAAACGGCACGTTGTACTTCAAAATCAGAAATTCCGGCAGCAAACACACAAAAGTGATGTAAATGGCGCCAGCCAGAGTCAAGCGCACCAGAATCTTGTCAATGTAACGCGCCGTCTGGTCACCGGGGCGAATACCAGGAATGAAGGCACCACTCTTTTTCAGGTTGTCAGCCGTTTCGCGGCTGTTGAAAACCAGGGCCGTGTAAAAGAAGCAGAAAAAGATGATCGCACTGGCATACAGCAACACATAGATCGGCTGGCCCGGCGTCAATGTACCGGCGATATCCTTGAGCCAGCGCGTGCCTTCGCCCGTACTGAACCAGCCAACCACGGTCGCCGGCAACAGAATGATCGACGATGCAAAAATCGGAGGGATCACACCGGCCATGTTCAGCTTCAAGGGCAGATGGGAGGATTGACCGCCATAGACCTTGTTGCCCACCTGCCGCCTGGCGTAATTCACCAGAATCTTTCGCTGCCCACGCTCGACAAACACAACAAAATAAGTCACCAGCACGACAACCGCAACAATCACGATGGCCACCAGAATACTCATGGCACCGGTGCGAACAAGTTCAAGCAAACCGCCAAGTGCACTGGGCAGACCTGCTGCGATGCCGGCAAAAATCAGAATCGAAATGCCGTTACCCAGCCCACGTTCGGTAATCTGCTCGCCGAGCCACATCAGAAACATCGTGCCTGCAGTCAAGCTGACCACCGCCGTCATGCGAAAACCAAAGCCGGGAGCCAGCACCAGACCTGGGGAGCTCTCCAGCGCAATCGCGATCCCCATGGACTGAAACAGCGCCAGACCCAAGGTTCCGTAACGGGTGTACTGCGTGATCTTCCTGCGACCAGCTTCACCTTCTTTTTTCATCTGCTCGAATGTCGGAACGACATAGGTGAGCAGCTGCATGATGATGGAAGCCGAGATGTAAGGCATGATGCCCAGCGCAAACACCGTGAAGCGCGACAGGGCTCCACCGGAGAACATATTGAACAAACTCAATATGCCGCCTTGCTGCCCCTTGAACAACTGCTGCAACTGTCCGGGGTCAATTCCGGGAACCGGAATGTGCGCCCCAACCCGATACACCACCAGCGCAAGCAGCAAAAACACAAGCCTGTTGCGCAGATCGCCGAACTTGCCGGTTTTTGCAATTTGTGCAGAGCTGGTTGCCACTGGTCGTTATCCGTGTATGAGTATTAAGCGATCACGCCGCCAGCGGCTTCGATCACGGCTTTTGCACCCGCAGTCGCACCGATACCATTGAGCTTGACAGCCTTGGTCAGCGCACCCGACTTGATGACCTTGACGTTCTTTGCCAGCTGACCCACGAGGCCAGCTGTTTTGAGCGCCAACAGATCCACTTCGGCCAAGCCGAGTTGCTCAAGAGCAGTCAAGGTCACTTCCGCATTGAACTTGAGATTGTGCGACTTGAAGCCGCGCTTAGGCAAGCGGCGCTGCAAAGGCATCTGACCACCCTCAAAGCCCACCTTGTGGTAGCCACCGGCGCGGGATTTCTGGCCTTTATGACCACGACCGGCTGTTTTGCCGATGCCCGAGCCGATACCGCGACCAACGCGACGTTTGGCATGTTTTGCGCCTGCGGCAGGCTTGATTCCGTTTAATTCCATCATAAGCTCCGCTTACAGCACCTTGACCAGGTAGCTGATCTTGTTGATCATGCCGCGCACAGCGGGCGTGTCCTGCAGTTCGCTCTTGCTGTTGATACCGCGCAGGCCCAGACCGCGCACCGTGGCGCGATGGGATTCCTTGGTGCCAATCGGGCTGCGAACCAGCGTCACCGTGAGTTTTTTCTCTGTCGTCATTGGGTATCGCCTTAGCCGAAGATTTCTTCGACGGATTTACCACGCTTGGCTGCGATGTCCGAAGCCGTCGTGGAGTTGTTCAGGGCGTCCATCGTTGCACGCACCATGTTGTACGGATTGCTGGAACCATGGCTTTTCGCGACGATATCGGTGATACCCATCACTTCAAACACCGCACGCATCGGGCCGCCGGCAATGATGCCAGTACCTTTGGCGGCTGGCATCATCATGACGCTGGCAGCACCCCAATGGCCGAACACATTGTGGTGAAGCGTGCCGTTTTTCAGGGACACTTTCGTCATGTTGCGACGCGCTTCTTCCATGGCCTTTTGCACGGCCGCAGGCACTTCTTTCGACTTGCCCTTGCCCATACCGACACGACCGTCGCCATCGCCAACCACGGTCAGGGCGGCAAAACCCAAAATCCGGCCGCCTTTGACAACTTTGGTCACGCGGTTCACCGCGATCATTTTTTCCTTCAGACCATCGTCTGGAGCGTCGTTTTGTTGTTTTGCTTGAAACTTAGCCATACTTAATTCCAGTCTGCTTAGAACTGCAAGCCAGCTTCGCGAGCTGCCTCGGCCAGCGCTTTAACGCGGCCGTGGTACGCAAAACCAGCGCGGTCAAACGCTACTTTTTCCACACCTGCTGCTTTTGCCTTTTCGGCAATACGCTTGCCAATGGCCTGCGCAGCAGCAACGTTGGCACCCTTGCCCGAAGCGCCGAGATCCTTGCGAACTTCGACTTCCGCGGTCGAGGCAGATGCCAGGATCTTGGTGCCGTCGCCAGAGATGACGCTGGCGTAAATATGCAAATTGGTGCGGTTCACCGTCAGACGGGCAACACCTTGCGTGGCAATGCGGATGCGGGTCTGGCGTGAACGACGAAGGCGCTGCTCTTTTTTGGTCAACATGGTGCAGCTCCTTATTTCTTCTTGGTTTCTTTGATCGTGATCTTCTCATCCGAATAACGGATGCCCTTGCCCTTGTAAGGCTCGGGAGGACGGACCGCACGAACTTCGGCAGCAATCTGGCCGACGCGCTGACGATCCGCACCCTTGATCACCACTTCGGTGGGCGTAGGTGTTGCAACCTGAATACCAGCCGGCATATCCATCACCACAGGGTGCGAATAACCTACCGTCAAATTCAGCTTGGTACCCTGCGCCTGGGCCTTGTAACCCACACCAACCAGGTTCAGCTTTTTCTCGAAGCCCTTGGTGACACCCGTCACCATGTTGTTGACCAGCTGACGCATGGTTCCACTCATGGCATTGGCTTCACGCGACTCGTTGGCCGGCGCAAAAGTCAGCTGGCCAGCATCATTCTTGATGGTCACCAGGGCATTTTGCGTCAACGCCAGCGCGCCGAGGGCACCCTTGACATTGATCTGGTCGTCTTTCATCGCCACGTCCACGCCCTGGGGCAAGACGACTGGCATTTTTCCTACACGAGACATTTCAGTTACTCCTCAATGCCCGTTAGGCCACATAGCAAAGCACTTCACCACCGATACCGGTAGCGCGCGCCTTACGATCAGTCATGACACCCTGGGGAGTCGTGACAATGGCGACGCCCAGACCGTTCATGACCTGGGGGATGGCGCCGTGGCCTTTGTAGACGCGGAGGCCGGGGCGGCTGACGCGCTCAATGCGCTCAATCACCGGGCGTCCTGCGTAATACTTCAGGGCGATTTCCAACTGGGGCTTGCCATCATTGGCGCTGACGGAAAAGCCATCAATGTAGCCCTCATCCTTCAACACCTGCGCAATGGCGACTTTGACTTTTGAAGACGGCACCAGCACAACAGCTTTTTCAACCATTTGTGCATTGCGGATGCGTGTCAGCATGTCGGCAATAGGATCACTCATACTCATTTGCGGTTCTCCTATTGCTTACCAGCTTGCCTTGGTGATACCAGGGATATCACCAGCAAAAGCCAACTCGCGGATCTTGGCGCGAGCCAAGCCAAATTGACGGAATGTGCCACGCGGACGACCCGTGATCGCACAGCGGTTGCGCTGGCGTGTCGGATTCGCATTGCGGGGCAACTTTTGCAACTCCAGACGGGCCAGTGCGCGCTCTTCATCGGAGCGTTTGGCGTCGTTGGACGTTGCCTTGAGTTCAGCGTGTTTCTTGGCGAACTTGGCCACGAGTTTGTCGCGCTTCAGTTCACGTTGCAATAAAGCCTGTTTTGCCATGCCCGCCTCAGTTCTTGAACGGAAAACGGAAGCCGGTGAGGAGTGCCTTGCACTCTTCGTCGGTCTTAGCCGTGGTGGTGATGCTGATGTTGAGACCACGCAAGGCGTCAACCTTGTCGTACTCAATCTCAGGGAAAATGATCTGCTCTTTCACGCCGATGTTGTAGTTGCCGCGGCCATCGAAGGCCCGACCGGAGATACCACGGAAGTCGCGAACACGGGGCAGGGCCACCGTGACAAAACGATCCAGGAACTCATACATCTGGACGCCACGCAGCGTGACCATGCAGCCAATCGGAAGATCTTCGCGGATCTTGAAACCGGCGATAGCCTTCTTGGCCTTGGTCACCACCGGCTTCTGGCCGGCAATCTTGGTCATGTCGCTGACGGCATGCTCCATGACCTTTTTATCGGCCACAGCCTCACTCACACCCATGTTGAGGGTGATCTTGGTGATGCGGGGAACCTGCATCGGCGATTTGTAGCCGAATTTCTCCATCAGCGCAGGCGCGATTTTTTCGCGGAACTGGGCCTGCAGGCGAGCCTGGGCAGGTGCAGCTTGGGTAGGTGCGGTCTTTGCCATATTTATGCAGCCTTGATTTCTTCGCCGCTGGATTTGAAGACGCGCACTTTTTTGCCGTCAGCCAACAACTTGATGCCCACCCGATCCGCCTTGCCCGTCGCGGCATTGAAAATGGCGACATTGGACTGGTGAATCGGCATGCTTTTTTCGACGATGCCGCCAGTGGCCCCCTTGAGAGGGTTGGGCTTGGTGTGTTTTTTCACCAGGTTGATCCCGTCCACCAGCACATAGCTGTCGTCCTTGCGCAGCGAAATCGTGCCGCGCTTACCCTTGTCACGACCTGCGATCACAATGATCTCGTCGCCTTTGCGAATCTTGTTCATGGCGCGTCCTTACAGAACTTCAGGAGCCAGGGACACGATCTTCATGAACTTCTCGGTACGCAACTCGCGCGTGACCGGTCCGAAGATGCGGGTGCCGATAGGCTCCAGCTTGGCGTTAAGCAACACAGCTGCGTTGCCATCGAATTTGACGAGTGAACCATCGCCGCGACGGATGCCCTTGGCAGTACGAACCACCACAGCACTGTAAACCTCGCCTTTTTTGACGCGGCCACGTGGAGCGGCTTCTTTGATACTCACCTTGATGACATCACCGACGCTGGCATAGCGGCGCTTGGACCCGCCCAGCACCTTGATGCACATCACAGATTTGGCACCCGTGTTGTCAGCAACATCGAGTTTGGATTGCGTTTGAATCATTTAAATTAGTCCCAACTTGCACCAGCGCCTTTTCCCAGAGGGAAGACTTGCCAGTCAGTCTTGGGCCCGTCGTCCACACCACAAACCACTTGCGATGCTTCCGTTAGGCAGAATTCTCAGCTTTTTACAGCGAAGCCCACGATTATTAACAAATTTCCCCCGGCTGTCAACACCTGATGCTGCAAATTGTTCGCCAAGTACGCCTCCCCATCAGAGGCATATGCAAAAACAGCGTCAACCCCTTGATGGTCGGGCGCAAGCAGCTATCAAAAATGAAGCGCAGGCAGCCAGCTCTCCGGCGCTGGGCGCAGCGACGGGATGGACTCAGGCCGGCAAAGTCAGGTACTGATCGGCCAAGGCCAGGAAATCGGCGAGCCGGGGATCCACCCCGGTTTCCTGCGCCAGCAACTCAGCCACCGCCGCCGCGAGGGTCCTGGCGAGCGCGGCGTCCAGAAACAGGAGCCGGGAGCGGCGCGCCAGTACATCCTCCACTGTGCGGGCGTACTCGTGCCGGGCCGCAAAACGCACCATCGCCTCCGTCAGGCCGCCGCCCAGCATCCTCTCCGCCCCCGGCAGGGCCTGGACGACAGCCGCTTCGCTCCCGTACAAATGCAGCCCCGGTGCGTCGCTGATCTTGTGGACGGATGGCTGGGCGCCCACCAGCGGGAGGCTGGCTGTGACGCCACCCGGGCGTTTTTCCAGCAATTGCGCACCGAAACAGCTGTCCAGCACGTCTTCCGCCATGGCGCGGTAGGTCGTCCATTTGCCGCCGGTCACGGTGACCAGACCGCTCTTGCTGACCAGGACCGTGTGTTCACGCGACAGCGCTTGTGTGCTGTCGCCCTCGTCTTGCGGTGGTTTGACCAGCGGGCGCAACCCCACCCAGATGCTCTTGATATCAGCCGGACCGGGTGCCCGGCTCAGGTAACGCGCCGACTCACCGAGGATGAAGTCGACCTCTTCGCGAAAGGCCAGGGGTTCGCGCGCCAGATCGTTGCGCGGCGTGTCGGTGGTCCCCAGGATGGTCTTGCCCAGCCACGGCACGGCAAACAGGACCCGCCCGTCGGCGGTTTTGGGAACCAGCAGCGCGTGGTCGGTGGGCAAAAACGAGCGATCCACGACGATGTGAACACCCTGGCTGGGCACGACCATGGGTTTGGCCTCGCGGCCTATGGCCTGGCCGTCGAGCAGTCGCAGCTGATCGACCCAGACCCCCGCCGCATTCACAATACATTTGGCTCGCAGCGTAAGTGCTTGCCCACTTTCACGGTCAGCCACATGCAAGCCCACCAGCTTGCCACCCTCATGAACAAGACCGGTCGCAGCACAATAATTGACCAGCAAAGCGCCGGCGCGCGCGGCACTG
>DAITMI010000094.1:0-10275 GCA_036835225.1 Rhodoferax sp.
GTGCAGGCCTATGAAGGCGTTGTGATTGCCAAGCGCAATCGCGGCCTCAACAGCGGCTTCATTGTTCGCAAGATTTCCAGCGGCGAAGGTGTTGAGCGTACGTTCCAGACCTACAGCCCGCTGATTGCTGGCATCGAAGTCAAGCGTCGTGGCGATGTGCGTCGTGCCAAGCTGTACTACCTGCGTGACCGTAGCGGCAAGTCGGCGCGTATCAAGGAAAAACTGCCAGCCAAGAAAATCAAGACTGCTGCCGTATAATACAAGCCGTTTTGTAAAAAAGCCGCCCTAGCTGATGCTTGTGGCGGCTTTTTTTGATTGGATGCTTTGCGGAACAGACCAGGAATTGTGAAACAATTTTGTTCTATCCTCAACTGATTGAGTTTCGAGATTTTTACCGTGTCCTCAAACTCACCCGCCATCCCCTTGTCCAGCTTGCCAAACTTTGACCCGCGCCAGATTTCGGTCGCGGGTGTGGATTCACACCTGCCTGCGGTGGCCTTGGCCGCGTTGCAGCCGGCGGCCTTGCGGCAACGCTTTGCGACACCCCCGATATGGGCCCCCGAGTTGTTGGCGGAGAAAAAATTTTTGGATCGAGCGCCGATACATGCCTCAGTGTTGGTGCCGATCATCATGCGCGAACAACCGACTGTCTTGCTGACCGAACGGACGCTGCATCTTTCCACCCATTCCGGGCAGATTGCCTTCCCCGGCGGCAAAGCCGACGAAGCCGACGCCGATGCCGCGGCCACGGCCTTGCGCGAGGCGCAAGAAGAGGTGGGACTGGATCCCGCTTTTGTGCAGGTGCTGGGCCTGCTGCCACACTACGTGACCGGATCAGCATTCATCATCACGCCGGTGGTGGCCCTGGTGCAGCCGGGCTTCACGCTCGCCCCCAACGCCCACGAAGTAGCCGATGTGTTTGAAGTGCCACTGGAATTTCTGATGAACCCAGCGCATCATCAGCGTCACATTTTTGAGTGGGAAGGGGTTCGACGCGAATGGTTCGCCATGCCGTATCAGGATCACATGAACGGTCAGGTGACGCAGCGCTTCATCTGGGGTGCCACCGCGGGCATGCTGCGCAACTTCTACCGGCTGCTGTCGGCCTGACACGCTGTGCCGCTATGATGGCTGCATGAGCTTTATCTCTGTGCTGTTGGCTCTGCTGCTGGAGCAGGCCCGTCCCTTGGGCCGGGGCAACCCGGTGCATGCCAGTCTGCGCGCCTGGGTGCGCTGGAGTACCCGTAATTTTGACGCCGGCAAGTCCTTCCATGGCTGGCTGGCCTGGGGCTTTGCGGTGGGTGGCCCGTCCTTGGCGGCACTGGCTATTTACTGGCTGCTTGATTCATTTCTGGGTTGGCCGGTGGCGATGGTGTGGAGCGTGGCGGTGCTCTATGCCACCTTGGGTTTCCGGCAGTTCAGTTTCCATTTCACCCAGATTCGGGATGCCCTGGCTGATGGCGACGAAGACCGCGCCCGCGAACTGTTGGCGGGATGGCAGCAGATTGACGCCAGCGAATTGCCCCGCAGCGAGATTCTGCGTCATGTGATCGAGCATTCGGTGCTGGCGGCGCACCGCCATGTCTTCGGGGTATTGGCCTGGTTCTCGGTGCTGGCGGCTTTTGGCTTTGGCCCGGCCGGCGCGGTGCTGTACCGTTTGAGCGAATTCGTCGTCCGTTATTGGCAGCACAAGAGTAAAACGCACCATCAGCCCGTCAGTGAGGCCCTGCAGCAGACCGCTGCCGATGCCTGGGCAACCATTGACTGGGTGCCTGCCCGTATCACCGCCATCAGCTTTGCGGTGGTTGGCAGCTTTGAAGAAGCGATTGACAGTTGGCGTAACTACGAGCCGCGTTTCAAAGGGGACAACGATGGCATTATTTTGGCCGCGACTTCCGGCGCCTTGAATATCAGGTTGGGGGGCGGCGGCGTGGCGGCTTTTCCAACTGATGGCGCGTCCACTGTGCCCCCGGGTTCTGCTGATATGACGCGCGAAGCGGTACCGGGGCAGACGCCGGAGCTGGCGCACCTGGCGGTCATCGTGGGTCTGGTCTGGCGCACGGTGGTGATGTGGATGGTTCTGCTCGCGCTCTTGACGCTGGCGCGCTTGCTCGGCTAGAAATTCAAGACAAATAAGGCGCTAGCCCTCGTGAACAAAGCGCTGATTGCTATCAAAATAAAAGCAATTTTCTCGGTGCAATCTTCGCTGTGCGGTTCCGTGGTCGGCCGGCGCGTGCCTTACGTGCCGGGTGAGCCGCGCAAATCAACTGATTAGTCAAGCTCAATACCACTGAGAACCTGTACCCGCCTTCGCCGCACCGCCATCCGCAGCATGGCCGTCGCCGCCGCCCTGCGTGCACACGGTGTGCTGGTGCGGCACTTCAAGCTACCGCGTATCGAGCAGTACCTGCGCATCAGCATTGGCACGCCAGCGCAATGCGATGCCCTGGTGCAGGCGCTGGACTCAGTACTTGCGGGCCTGGCTGAGTTCGGCATATAAATCGCTATATATTTTATAGCGATTGGCGCTTATTCCATCCGGGCTACCATCGGGTTTTACCGCGGCCATCACGCCGCAACCGGGCTCATGCAGGTGGCTGCAGTTGTAGAATTTGCAGTTGGCCACATGGGGTTTCAGGTCCGGCATATAGGCCGCCAGCTGCGCCGGGTCGATGTGGTTCAGGCCAAACTCCTGGAAGCCCGGCGAGTCAATCAAGGCGGTGGTCTTGTCATCGTCCACCCAATACCAGGTGGTGCTGGTGGTGGTGTGTTTGCCCGAGTTGAGGGCTTGCGAAATTTCACCAGTCTGTGCCAGCGCGCCGGGTGCCAGCAAGTTGATCAAGGTGCTCTTGCCTGCCCCCGACGGTCCCAGCACCAGCGTCGTCTTGCCGTGCAACAGTTTGAGAAGTTCCGTCCGATCGACTTCACCCGATGCCTTGAGCGACAGCGGCAGCACGCCGTAATGCATTTGTCGGTACGGCCGCAGCCACTCCCAGGCGCGCGCGAAGGGCTCGACCAGATCGCTTTTGTTGAGCGCGATGATGGGCGTGATGTGCTCGGCCTCGGCCGCGATCAGGGCGCGCGAGAGCTGGCTGCTGGAGAACTCGGGTTCCGCCGCAATCAGGATCAGGATCTGGTCCAGATTGGTCGCAAACGACTTGGTGCGAACCTCATCCTGGCGGTAAAACACATTGCGGCGTTCTTCAATCTTCTCAATGGTGCCTTCGTCGCGCGAGGCCTGCCACAGGACCCGGTCGCCCACCAGCCCCTGGCTTTTCTTGCCGCGCGAGTGGCAGATCAAGCGCCTGCCCTCGGGCGTCTCCACCAGAAAGTGGCGACCATAGTTGGCCACGATCAGGCCGCGTTCGAGTTTGGCCTGTTCCATCAAATGGCTGCCTTGAACAGAGCGCTCATGTCAGCAGGGCGTCAATCAACGCCGCACAGTCAAAATCAGTCATTGAAATACCGCCGACATCATGGGTGTTGAAGCGCACCACACAGCGGTTGAAATGCACCGACAAATCCGGGTGATGATCCTGCGCGTTGACGATGAAGGCCACCGCATTCACGAACGAAATGGTCTCGTAATAGTTGGCAAAGGTATAAGTCTTTTCAATGGCGACGGCGGCGCCATCGCCGGTCAGGGTCCATCCTTCCAGCTTGGCCAGATTGGCTACCACTTCTGTCGCTGTCAGTGCGCGTCTGGCGAGGGCTGACCAGTCTTTTTTCTTGAGCATGGAAGTCATGGTGTCGGTGTTTTCTTTGTTCAGGCCATCATCCGCGCCAGACGCTCGGACGCTGGTGGATGTGAGTAGTAAAACTTCACATACACCGGGTCAGGCGTCAGCGTCGAGGCGTTGTCTTCATACAGCTTGAGCAATGCGGTGGCGAGGTCCGGACCGCTGGTGTGCGTCACGGCGTAGGCATCGGCTTCAAACTCATGTTTGCGCGAGAAATGTGCCATTACCGGCGCGATGAAAAAGCTGAAAACCGGCAAGGACAGCATGAACAACAACAGCGCCAGCGCATCATTGGGGGCGCTCAGGTTGGGCTGTACGCCCAGCCCGGTGTAAAACCACACCTGCCTGGCCAGCCAGCCCAGCAGGGCAAAGCCCACCAGGCTCAAGCCAAACATGGACACGATGCGCTTGAAGATGTGCTTGTGCTTGAAGTGGCCCAACTCGTGCGCCAGCACCGCATCCACCTCGCCCGCTGACAGTTTGGCCAGCAGGGTGTCATAAAACACCACACGTTTGGCGGCGCCAAAACCGGTGAAGTAGGCATTGGCGTGGGCGCTGCGTTTGCTGCCATCCATCACGAACAGCCCTTTGGCGGCAAAGCCGCAACGTTGCATCAGCGCCGTCACGCGCGCCTTGAGTGCTTCATCTCCCAGTGGTTCAAACTTGTTGAACAACGGCGCGATGAAGCTTGGGTAGATCAGCAGCAGCAGCAAATTGAAACCCATCCAGACGCCCCACGCCCACAGCCACCACCAAGCGCCGGCCGCGCCCATCATCCACAAAATCAGCGCAGCAATCGGCAGGCCAATCAGCGCACCGACCAGACTCGACTTGAGTAAATCCAGCAGCCAGAGCTTGAGCGTCATCTTGTTGAAGCCGAAGCGTTCCTCGATCACGAAGGTCTGGTACAGCGTCACGGGTAAATCAATCACGCCGCTGATCAGCACAAAGGCCGCGAGCAGGGCCACTTGTTGCGCCATGCCACCGCCCAGCCACCCGAGCAGTACCTGGTTGAGGCTTGATAGCCCGCCCAGTAGCGTCCACCCCAATAGAACCGCAGCAGCCAGGGCCAACTCCAGCACGCCAAAACGCGCTTTGGCGATGGTGTAGTCGGCCGCTTTCTGGTGGGCCGTCAACGTGATGGTGTGCGCGAAGACGGGCGGCACTTGCCCACGGTGCTGCGCCACATGCCGGATCTGCCGCGTGCTAAGCCAGAAGTTCAACAGCAGACCGGCGAGCAGCGTCAGCGCAAAAGCGACAGTCAGCAGCAATGAAAGGGAAATAGAGGGAGTCGAGTCAGCCATGGCGCCCGAGTTTAGGCCATCAGCGACAATTCCGGACATGATTGCCACGAACACCCCCTCAGCAGGCCCTGCGCTTGCCAAATCCGACCAAAACCTGGTCTGGCTTGATTGCGAGATGACCGGGCTTGACCCTGAGGTTGAGCGAATTATTGAAATCGCGGTCATCGTCACCGGGCCCAAGCTCGAATCCCGCATTGAAGGCCCGGTGCTGGTCATTCACCAAAGCAATGCGCTACTCGACAAGATGGACGCCTGGAACAAGGGCACCCACGGCAAAACCGGCCTGATTGACAAGGTCAAGGCCTCGACTTTGTCCGAGGCGGAAGCTGAGACGCAGTTAATCGAGTTTCTGAGTCAGTATGTGCCGAAGAAGGGCTCTCCCATGTGCGGCAACAGTATCGGGCAGGACCGACGCTTCCTGGCGAAGTACATGCCCAAGCTGGAGGCATTTTTCCATTACCGCAACCTGGATGTGAGCACGCTCAAGGAGTTGTCCAAACGCTGGCGGCCCGAGGTGTACAGCGGCTTCAAAAAGCAGCAACGCCACACGGCCCTGGCCGATGTGCATGAGTCCATTGACGAGCTTGAACACTACCGTGAACACTTCATCAAGCTGGCTGATTAGGTAGAAACCCGAATCTGTGTGATAATCCAAGGCTGCGCTGCAAACAGCAGTGCATATTTGTACATCTCCCTTCATTCACTGGGCTCAAAGCAGACTCGCATTGGCGAATCTGCTTAATAAGGGCCCCCAGCGCTGATTGAACTCTTCGTGAGTCAGAGCAGGTTTCGTTTGATGGTTGATGTTTTTTAACCATTGACGGAGCAGTCGCATTCCCTGCGGCGCTCGCGTGTGAGTAAATTCATGACTGACGCTATTCAAGCGACGGGCGAATCATCGCTTGTCGAAAACTTTTCCAATGACATCGCCGAGATGACGCAAGCCATTGTCCAGCCTATCGAGACCTCAGCAGCCGTTGCGCCTGCTGAGGCTGTTGCAGAAGTCCCTAACGGCTTCGTGGCTCTCGGTCTGGCGCCTGAATTGATTCAGGCCGTCAAAGACCTTGGTTTCACCCAGCCCACCACGGTACAGCTGAAAACCATTCCCATTGCCATGCAAGGTCACGGTGCTGCTGATGGCGCCGCTCGTTTTACCGACCTGATGGTGTCCAGCCAGACCGGCAGTGGCAAGACCGCCGCTTTCCTGTTGCCCGTGTTGCACACCCTGCTGACACAGATGGCGCAAGCCGAGGCCAAAGAGAAGGCTGATTTTGAGCAAGCTGTCGCCGACGCTGCTGCCAAAGGCGAAGCACCACCCAAGCGCGCCAAGCGCAAAGACCCGACCAATCCGCGTCATTTTGCACCTGCGGCACCTGGCGCTCTGATCGTTTGCCCAACGCGTGAATTGGCGCAGCAAGTTGCACACGATGCCATCGATCTGGTACAGCATTGCCGTGGTCTGCGCGTTGCCAACATCGTGGGCGGCATGCCTTATCAGTTGCAAATTGCCAAGCTGCAAAATGCCAACCTCGTGGTGGCCACGCCGGGCCGTTTGCTCGATCTGCAACGCTCCATGCAAATCAAGCTGGATCAGGTGCAATTCCTGGTGGTGGACGAAGCCGACCGCATGCTCGATCTGGGCTTCTCCGATGACCTGGCTGACATCAACCAGCTGACCATTCAGCGCAAGCAGACCATGATGTTCAGTGCTACGTTTGCGCCGCGCATCCAGCAGCTGGCTTCACGCGTCATGCGCGATCCGCAAAAACTGCAGATTGATTCGCCGCAAGAAAAGCACGCCAACATCAGCCAGAAACTGTTCTGGGCCGACAACGCGCAGCACAAACGCAAATTGCTGGACCACTGGTTGCGTGACACCACCATCAACCAAGCGATTGTCTTTGCCAGCACCCAAATCGAATGCGATGGCTTGGCCAATGACCTGCAGCAAGAAGGCTTCTCCGCC
Organism: Rhodoferax sp.; assembly: GCA_036835225.1. Lineage (GTDB taxonomy): Bacteria > Pseudomonadota > Gammaproteobacteria > Burkholderiales > Burkholderiaceae_C > Rhodoferax. Next base: position 7,011 of record DAITMI010000094.1, read on the forward strand.
GTGGCATTGCACGGTGCGTTGAGCCAGGGCCTGCGCAACCGCCGTTTGATGGCGCTGCGTCAAGGTCAGGTGCAAATTCTGGTGGCGACCGATGTGGCCGCACGCGGTATTGACGTGCCCACCGTCACCCACGTGTTCAATTTCGGTTTGCCGATGAAGGCCGAGGATTACACCCACCGCATTGGCCGTACCGGTCGCGCCGGGCGTGACGGCATTGCCGTGACCTTTGCCGAGTTCCGTGATCGTCGCAAGATCATGGACATCGAGTTCCACAGCCACCACCAATTCAAGGGTGAGACCATTCCTGGCATGGAGCCGCAGCAGCGTTTCCCTGATTCACGTCCCAACAGCTTTAGCGGTGCAGGCCGTGGCGGCAACGACAACCATTCCCGCGGCGATTCCCGCGGCGGGAATTTTGGCGGTGGCGGTGGTGGCGGCCGTTCCGGTGGTTTTGGTGCCAACCGCGGCGGTTTCGCTGACAGAAACACCGGTGGCCCACGTGATGCGGGCGCTGGCGGCTATCAAAACAATAGCGGTGGTGGCGGTTTCGGTCAACCCGAAGGTCGTAGCTATGAGCGCAAAGGCGGCTTCAATGACCGTTTTGCCGGCGCTCGCAATGAAGGCCCGGCGCCACGTGGTGATTTTGGTGCCCGCAACGACGGCGGTGGTGCACCACGCGGTGATTTTGGCGCTCCTCGCGGTGACTTCGGTGCCCGCAAGCCTGCGTTTGGCAAGCCGATGGGTGTGAAGCCCGGCAATGGCGGCAAGGTGTTTGTGCCGCGTGATGCGCAGAAGCGTCCAGCTCGCTAACTGAGTCAAGAAAATTAGAGCCCGCAAGTTTTGCAACTTGCGGGCTTTTTTCTTGGCCGTGTGAATCGGCTAATAAGGAAGCAGGCGCGACCCGAAAAATGATGCTTGCGGTTTTATTCGCAGAGAGCGCGAATCGATGGCGGAATAGGCACCGCGCGAATCGCCGTCTCGCTACCCGGGCGGCGCGCCGCAAATATGCGCACTTCGTCGCATTCCATGATGAGATTTTCCCCGCACATGATCCGGTAACGCTGCACAAAGCTCTTCTCGCGCCACTCGGCCACCGAGGTATGAATCTCCAGCACATCGCCGTAGGTGGCCGTCTTCACAAAGCGGGCATGGGTGTCCACCAGAGGCGTGCCGATGACGCCCAGCGTCTTCTCGGTCTCGCTCCAGGACGGCACGCCGCATGTCACAAAGAAGTGGCGGCTGGCCGCGTCAATCCAGCGGAAGAAATTGGGGAACCACACAATGCGCGCGGGGTCACAGTCGCCGAACTCGACGCGCACAGTATGGATGATGGTTTTGGCTATCTCAGTCACCGATGATTTTTCTTTCCCTGATCAAAGCGCCAAAGCGTTTGGAGTCGTTGGATGCCTTGGCCCCGAATTCGGCGGGAGTCAGCGGCATCACCTCGCCGCCCAGTGCCGCAACGCGGTCTTTCACAGCCTGCGTGCCCAGGATGCGGTTGATGTCGCGATTGAGCCGGGTGATGACCTCAGGTGGCGTGCCAGCCGGGGCGTAGAAGCCGAAGACGCTGTCGGCGTCAAAGCCCTTGAGCCCGGCTTCGTCCAGCGTTGGCACATCCGGGAAAAGGGGTGAGCGTTTCGGGCTGCCCACTGCCAGCATCTTCAGGCGTCCGGTGCGCACGTGGTTCAAGCCAATACCCGGGTCAAACATGAAGTCGATCTGCCCGGCCAGCAAGTCCTGCAAGGCCGGCGCCGCGCCGCGATAGGGAATGTGCGTGGCAAAGGTGCCGGTCTGTGCCTTCATCATTTCCGCCGCCAGATGCGGTGAACTGCCGCTGCCCGGTGTGCCAAAGCTCAGCCGACCGGGGTTGGCTTTCAGGTGGGCCAGGAATTCCTTGATGTTGGCGACGGGAATCTTGGTGGGGTTGATCTCCAGAAAGACCAATACGCGCGCAGCCGCGGCAACCGGGACGATGTCCCGAGTCGGGTCGAAGGGCATGCGGGCGTAGATGTGCGGGTTGATGGATACCGTGCCGCCGGAACTCATCAGCAACGTATAGCCGTCGGGCGGTGACTTGGCCACCGCGTCGGCGCCGATGTTGCCGCCCGCACCCGCCCGGTTTTCCACCACGACAGGCTGGCTCAGGGCTTCCTGCAGGGGTTGCGAGATGATGCGCGCGATCTGGTCCGCCGCACCGCCGGGCGGAAAGCTCACGATCACCCGCACCGGTTTGCTGGGCCAGGCGCCGGTGCTCTGGGCGAATGCCGGTGTCAGTGCCAAATTGAGAGCGACCAGTGCCCCAGCGGCAAGGATCATCAGTCTTTTCTGCTTTGAAATGCGGGTCATTTTTGTCTCCTGGAGTTATTCGTATGCATTATTGTGGATTGTTTCAGCCGTTTTTTGGGACCGGCGCCGAGGGTCTGCCCGGCGGAGTTTTTACCCAACGTATCGGTTGCGCTTTCACCGGCCGGGCGGGCGCACCGTGTTGCACCAGTGCCTGGTCCAGCGCCTTGCCGGCTTCGTCGGAGAGCGCAGCAGTGCGCGCCGCCGCAATAGCCTGCGCGCGTGCGGCCTCGGAGCCGAAGCTGGCGGCTCTGGCCAGATGGTTGATCACATGCAACAGATTTTCCTTGCCTCGCTCGTTGGTGGCGCCATAGCCCTTGATCAGTCGGCCGCACAGCGCAATCTCATGGCCGAGCTGCCAGTGGGCCTGGGTGCCGGCGATCACCGCATCCAGCCATTGGTCGATCGTGTCCTGCTCCTGGCTGAAACGGCTGCCGCGCACCCGCAGCCATTTGAGGCTTGCGAGCACGCGCAGCGAGAGCATGCCGAAGACCGAGTGTGTGCCGATCTTCAGTGGCATGGCCCAGGGTTCCTTGCCGCGTGTGACCCGGCGCCTGTCCCAGTTCAGCAGCCGGGTGGCCAGGCCCGTGGGCAGCAGCGCGGCCAGTTCGGGCGCGCCGGGCTTGAAGTGGTCGTACACCAGCAGCAAGTCGTCCGGCTTCGATTTGACTTCGCCCTTCACGCGCTCCCAGCGGCTGGCCCGGCTCTTGAGGTCCGCCACCCGCACGATGTCGTCAAACGCCATCCACAGCGCCAGCCAGCGAACCATCTCGCGCGTGATCGCGAAGCCGTTGGCGCCGGCGGGGTCGATGTGGCGCTCGGCGGCCAGCACGCGCTTGAGCCGTTCCGCATACCGCGTGGCATAGTCCGCGTCCTGGTACTCCAGCATGCGCGCATGGCCCAAGGTCAGCAGGTCATGCAC
>DAITMI010000095.1:0-10238 GCA_036835225.1 Rhodoferax sp.
CGCGGCGGCGCAGGCCGACGATGGTGGGCATGCGCGGGTCGTCCCAGCCGCTCACTTTGTGGTCGTACACCAGTTGCGCGAGCTTGCGCTTGCTGGTGACCACATAGGTGAGGTTGAGGCGGGCAAATTCGTACTGCCTGGGGGGCGGGGCGCTCAGCAGGCCGCCTTCAATCAGGCGCTCCAGCAGCCAGTCGTAAAACGGGCGCTGGTCTTCAAACTCCAGCGTGCACAGGCTGTGGGTGATCTGCTCCAGTGCGTCCTCAATCGGGTGGGCAAAGGTGTACATCGGGTAGATGCACCATTTGTCGCCGGTGTTGTGGTGCGTGGCGCGGCGGATGCGGTAGATGGCGGGGTCGCGCAGGTTGATGTTGGGGCTGGCCATGTCAATCTTGGCGCGCAGCACCATGGCGCCGTCGGCGTGCTGGTGGTCGCGCATCTCGCGAAAGCGCGCCAGGTTCTCGGCCGGGGTGCGGCTGCGGTAGGGGCTGTCCACACCGGGCTTGCCGAAGTCGCCGCGGTTGAGGCGCATGTCTTCCGCGCTTTGCTCGTCCACATAGGCGTGGCCGGCTTCGATCAAATGCTCGGCGGCGCGGTACATGAAGTCGAAGTAGTCACTGGCCTGGTAGGGCGCGGCGTCCGCTGCGCCGTTCCACTCAAAGCCCAGCCACTTGACGGAGTCGATGATGCTGTTGACGTACTCCAGCTCTTCCTTCTCGGGGTTGGTGTCGTCAAAGCGCAGGTGGCATACGCCCCCAAAATCGCGCGCCAGGCCGAAGTTGATGCAGATGCTTTTGGCGTGGCCGATGTGCAGGTAGCCATTGGGCTCGGGCGGAAATCGGGTACGAATGCTCGCCGGGTCGGGCTGGCCCTTGGCATGGTGGGCGGCGTCGCCCGGGCTGCCGCCCCAGCGGCGCTGGCCATAGGTGCCGTTGGCCAGGTCGTGCTCGATGATCTGGCGCAGGAAGTTGCTGGGTTTGTGGTCGGGGGCGGCGGGGCTGGTGGGGGTGGAGGAGCTCATGCGTTTGATTCTAGACGCCGGGGTGCGCTGGATCGGCCGGGGTCACGGGGATCATCGGCGGGACTGACTGCCGCCGCTATTCCAGTGAATGGGCAAAGGCATTGATGGCATCAACGTCTGGCGGCAGCACGGTGTAGGGCATGCCCTGGTAGTTCAGGGTTTGCCGCAGCGCTTTGTCGATGTTTCTGGCTTGCTCTTCGTCCTGAAAGCGCCCGGTGTGCACATATTTTTTGTCCCCGCGCTCCACCAGAATGTTGACGTTGTTGTGCTGCTTGTACCAGTCCATGATTTTGGTTCTTGTTTTGGCCACATCGCATATGTTTTCCGGGTAGTGCTCGTTGTAGTACAGCACTTGCGGCAACGAGCACTCAGTCACCAGGAACTGCACCTGCCCATCCATCAGCTCCGTCATCTGAAACTGGCGCTGGGCAATCTGGTACTGGTTTTTCAGGGCCTCAAAGTCTTTTTGCCACACCAGTGCCTTGGCATAGTCCGGGATCATCTCCACGGTCTTGTGGCGCAGGTTCAGGTTCAGGATGATGGCCGCCGAGAACAGCGACTTGTCGCAGCCTGGGCCACCAATGATGTTGATGACCTTGGTGGGGTACAGCCGCATTTTGTTTTCCGGCAGGCGATCCGCCGCGGTGGTGTATTGAATGGTCATGGTGGCGGTCTCTCTTTGTTTCCAGTCTGGAACGCGTATCGTAGTCCGGGCCCGGGTGATCCGCAAGTTCAGCCGGGTTACTGTGCTAACCTTTGTTGCAGATCAATACAGATCAGCTTAATTTTTAGGAGCAAAGCCATGATGAAACGTGAATACTTGAAGGTTGTTCTGTCGTTGATGTTGGGTGCCAGTGCCGCATTGCCTGCTTTTGCCGCAGATACACCGGCCACACTGGCGGGTGTCAAGGTCGTCAAGGCCGATGAAGTGAAAAAAATGCAGGATGCCGGCACGCCCGTGATTGATACCCGGGTCGCTGCTGAGTACGCCGAGAAAACCATCAAGGGCGCCAAGAGTGTTCCGTACAAGGAAAAGAGTGCCAAGGACGTTGGCTTTGACGCCAGCCAGGACCAATTTGATTTGAGCAAGCTGCCCAGCGACAAGGCTGCATCGATTGTCTTCTTTTGCAATTCAGGCGAGTGCTGGAAGAGCTACAAGGCATCAGTGGTAGCACAGAAGGCGGGCTACTCCAAAATCTTTTGGTTCCGTGGCGGCATGCCTGAGTGGAGCAAAGCCGGTTTGCCAACGCAGTAAGCTGCGCAGCTGTGACGGCCACTGAATAATAAAGAGACGAAGGGAAGCGCCATGGCGTTGAATTTATCGGTCAAGGGGCGTTTGCTGACATTGACCGGCTTGGCTTTTCTCGGTATCGCTCTGGTGGCCGCCCTGGCTTTCTGGTCCAACCGGCTCAACCAGCAAACCATGGTTGAACTGTTCGAGAACAACAATGCCTCCCTGGTGCGCATGCAGCGCATTGAAAACATTCTGCTGGAGGTGCGTTTTCGTACGGCCGGCGTCTTGCTGGACCAATTGCCCATGCCGGGCTCGTTGAACCATCTACGTGAATCACGCAAAGAAATGGCCTCGGTGTGGGAACAGCTGGTACCCAATGCGGCCATCATTTTTGCCCACGGCGAGCAGCTTGAGCAATGGACGCTGCTGAAAGAAAAATGGAAGCAGGCGGACGCCATATTGGGCAAGCTTGAGCAGGGCTACAACGCCAAGGACACGAAGGTACTGACTGAGGTGCTCGAAGAAGACTGGCCGCTCATGCTCAAAGGCACCGTCAAACCTTTGCAGCAACTGATTGCGTTCACGCAAACCCTGGCGAAAGACTCCTACCGTGCGGCCAGGGAAAAAAGTCAGCAATTGCAGATCATCGGGCTGGCCGGTGGCGCGCTGAGTTTGATCGGCTTGATGATTGTTGCGTTGTTGACGCTGCGTTCGATCCTCGGGCCCCTCAAGGAGGTGGAGCTTGCCATGAACCGCATTGCGGACGGTGATTTGGCAACGCCGGTGCCAGCGTCCCGGCATGACGAATTGGGTCGCATGATCGATGCACTCAGCAGTATGCAAGGACGATTGCATGAGGTGGTGGGGGAGGTTCGCAGTGCCACCGACGGCATCACCACGGCTTCTGCGGAAATCGCCTCGGGGACCAATGATCTCAGTATTCGGACCGAACAAACTGCCTCCAACCTGCAACAAGCCTCCTCATCCATGGAGCAGTTGACGGGCACAGTCAGGCAATCGGCCGACTCGGCGCGGCAGGCGAATCAGCTGGCTTCCTCGTCGGCTGCGGTGGCGGTGCGCGGGGGCAGCCTGGTATCGCAAGTGGTCGTCACGATGGAGGAAATCAATGTCGCCTCCCGCAAGATCGTCAACATCATTGGCGTGATCGACGGCATCGCGTTTCAGACGAATATTCTGGCGCTCAACGCTGCGGTAGAGGCGGCACGCGCCGGCGAACAAGGCCGGGGTTTTGCGGTGGTGGCGTCAGAAGTGCGCAGTCTGGCCGGTCGCTCGGCTGAAGCGGCCCGGGAAATCAAGAGCTTGATCGCAGCGTCCGTGGAAAAAGTAGAAGGCGGCACCAAGCTGGTGGCCGATGCGGGGCGGACCATGCAAGAGATCGTTGGCTCGGTGCAACGGGTCTCCGACATCATTGGCGAGATCACAGCGGCGACCGCTGAGCAAAGCAACGGCCTTGGCCTGGTGAACAACTCCGTCAATCAACTGGACCAGATGACGCAGCAAAATGCGGCCTTGGTCGAAGAAAGCGCGGCGGCCGCCGAGAGTCTGAAAATGCAGGCGCAGCAACTGAAGCAGGTGGTGGCCGTGTTCAAACTCGGCAACGAATCAGCATACCTCGCGTTACGTTGAGATGCCGCTGCGCGCCAGCATATCGCTGACCAATTCCAGCCGAACGAGGGGGGTGTCCAGCGCCATCAGGCGCTGTTTGTGTTCCAGCGGCATGGGCAGCAGCTCACACCAGCGGTTGGCGACCCAGCCGCAGTCATCGAGCCGATAGGGCGGCTGCACCGGCATGTGTTGTGGCGGCACCGCGCGCGCCTGCAGGGTGTCAATCAATTTGCCCAGCGCGGTGGCAACGCCCAGAAGATCGTCCGGGATTTTGATCGACAAGTCATCCGCTTGCCGGGATACGTTGGCAATCCACAGGCCGTGCTTGAGCTTGTCAAGGGTGTTGGTGCGAAAACGTTGCGCCCCGGTACAGCGAATCACCATCAGACCGTCCTGGGGCATTGAGAACTCGGTAATTGTGGCCAGGGTGCCGACGGGATGGAACATCTCCTGCGCGCAGCCATTGCCACTGGACGCGCCCGGGTCGGGTCGGCGCACCTCGGTGCCCTTTGTCAGCGTGACCACGCCAAAGGGCGCGCCGGTCTTGTGGCATTTGCCAATCATGTCCAGGTAGCGCACTTCAAAAATCCGCAGCGGCAGCGAGCCACCTGGATAGAGCACGGTCCCGAGCGGAAACAAGGGGAGCGAAAACAGAGCGAGGGGTTCAGACATGTGCAGTGCCACGATTTGCGTTGCGGCCATCATCCCACGAACCGCTCGGCCCATCTTGACATGCCGCAAGCGCAGTCGTGCGCTGCGAGTGAGAAAAATCAATGACGCGGGCAGTGATAATCGTGGGTCTTATATTGCAGGAATTCACGTGGATATCGTATTGCTGGTCAAAGCCGCCATCATGGGCGTCGTCGAGGGTTTGACGGAATTTTTGCCCATTTCATCCACCGGGCACCTGATTCTGGCGGGATCGCTGTTGGACTTCACCGGCGAAAAGGCCAAGGTCTTCGAGATTGCCATCCAGACTGGTGCCATGTTTTCCGTGATGTGGGAATACCGCGCGCGCCTGCGCCGCACCGTGATGGGGATCACGCATGACCCGGTGGCACAGCGTTTCGCGCTCAATGTGCTGATCGCGTTCATGCCGGCGGTAGTGCTGGGTCTGAGTTTCGGGGCCGTCATCAAGGCGCACCTGTTTCGCCCGGTGCCGGTGGCGCTGGCCTTCATCGTCGGCGGCTTCATCATCCTCGCCGTCGAGTACCGCCACCGCAAACGCTACGGCGAGCTGGACCTGGCGGGCAAGCGCCACGCCCGTGTCGAGACGGTGGACGACATGAGCTACCTGGATGCGCTCAAGGTCGGGCTGCTGCAATGCCTGGCGCTGATTCCGGGCACCAGTCGCAGCGGGGCCACCATCATCGGCGGCCTGGTGCTGGGGCTGTCGCGCAAGGCGGCCACTGAATTCAGTTTCTACCTGGGGATTCCGACCCTGATGGGGGCCGGCGCCTATTCCGTGTGGAAGCAGCGCGAGCTGTTGCGCTGGGAGGACCTGCCGATGTTCGCGGTGGGCACCGTGACGGCATTTTTTGCCGCGCTGCTGTGCATTCGCTGGCTGATTCGCTACGTGTCTACCCACGACTTTGTGCCGTTTGCCTGGTACCGCATTATCTTTGGGGTGGTGGTGCTGGCGACGGCCTGGAGCGGCGCCGTTCAATGGCCGGCGTGAGTTGCCAGTTTCGGTCGTTTGACGTTCTGCAGTATCGTCGGGCATTACTGCCCGTGCGGTGCGCACGCTTGTCACGCGGCTGATCTCGCAAAGGATAGGAGTATTGAGCGCCATGTCGGATGACCACCGCCTCTCGATGGACCAGCTTCGGGTTGGGCTGTACATTCACCTTGATCTGAAGTGGTTTGAGCATCCGTTCGCGTTCAGCCATTTCAGGATCAAGTCTGAGGAGCAGATCAGGATCATTCGCAGCCTGGGTTTGCCGACGGTGCGCTTCAGCCCGGAGCTGAGTGAGGGCAGCCCCCCGCCACGGCTGGTTGCGCCGCCAACGCCCGATCTGGGCGCGGCCGCGCTGCCGACAGCCGGCACGGAGCCAGCGCTGTCCCCGGCCATGCTCGCCAAGCGCGTCATGATGGAGCAGATGCGGCTGCGCCGGCTGGCGGCTGAGCGTATCGAAAATGCCTTTGCCAACACCGCCAACACCATTCGCGACATCGAGAAAAACATCTACAGCAAGCCGCTGGAGACCGTGCAGCAGGCGACGAAGCTGATTACCGAGATCACCGATTCGATTCTCAGTGCCCCTGAACTCGCAATCCATGTGATGGGCGACAAGATGGGTGGCGAGGAGCTGTACTTTCATACGCTCAATGTCACCATGCTGTCGATGATGATGGCGCGCGACATCAAACTGCCGGCCGATGTGGTGGGCGTGCTGGGAATGGGGGCGCTCCTGCATGATATTGGGCGCAAGGAAGTGCCCAACAAGATTCTGATGAAAACTGAGGCGCTGACGCAGGCCGAGCGCAACTTCTATGAAATGCACTGCCAGTATGGGGTGGATATGGGCCAGCGCCTGCGTTTGACACCTGCCGTGCTGGCCATCATCCGGGAACACCACGAGTTGTTTGACGGCACCGGTTATCCGGCCAAGCTCAAAGGCGAATCGACCAGCCTGTTGGCGCGCATCGTGGTCATCGCCAATTACTACGACGAGTTGTGCAACCCGCCTGCCATTGCTGACGCGTTGACGCCGCATGAGGCACTGTCCCTCATGTTTGCCAAGTTGCGCGGGAAGTTCGATCCCAAGCTGCTGCAGGTCTTCATTCGCTGCCTGGGCGTTTATCCGCCGGGCACGATTGTGCAGTTGTCCAACGGTGCCATCGGCATGGTGGCGACCGTCAACACGGCACGCCCGATGAAGCCGATGGTGGTGGTGTACGACGCCGACGTCCCCAAGGAGGAGGCGATCCTGTTCGACATGGAGCGTGAAACCGAGGTCAACATCGCCAAGGCCATCCGGCCGGCTCAGGTGCCGCGCGAGGTGTACAACTATTTGAGCCCGCGCAAACGGATTAGCTACTATTTTGATGCGACCTCGGCACGCCCGGACGCAGGCAAACCATGAACGATCTGGCCAGATTGATGCTGGACCACAGCCCCGGGATGCTGCTGCTGGTCAACCCAGCCTCGTTGCAGATCGTGATGGCCAACGCGCCAGTGGCCAGAACGCTGGGCTACTCGCTGGCGCAACTGCAGGGCTTGGCGATCACCGAGATTGAAAGTGCACTGGCAGACGTGTTTTATTGGGAGGACGTTCGATGTGGCCAGTATCTCGACGTGCAGAACCAGGAGGGGCAATATCGCTGCGCGGATGGCGAGCTGCTGACGGTCAGCAAGTCGGTTCGACTCATTGAGCATGAGGGCGCCCCCTTGCTGTTGGTGCAAGCCGTGCAGACGCAGAGTGAGCGCAAGGCGGAGGACGCGTTGGCCCATACTTTGTCCCAATTGCGTGCCACGCTGGAGTCCACCGGCAATGCCATCCTGGTGATCGACTGGCGCGGTCGGGTTGACAGCATGAACCGTCTGTTTGGCGCGATGTGGGAAATTCCGGATGGGCTGTTGAACTCACACAATGACGCCTGCATTCTCGATTTCGTCGCTGGCTGCGTGGTCGAGTCTGAGCTGCTGCACGCGCGGCTGAGCGCGGTCCTGGACAAGGGCGAGACCGAGGATCTGCTGCACCACCAGGACGGTCGCGTGTTCGAGGTCAGCTCGCGTCCTCAATACCTGGGGGAGCAGATCATTGGTCGCGTGTTTGGTTTTCATGACATCACGCAGCGCACTCTGGCCGAGGAGGCCTTGCGCGAGTCGCGTGACATGCTGGAGCAACGGGTATTGGCCAGAACCGCGGACTTGCATGCCGCCAACGAGACGCTATTGCAGGAGCGGGAGCGGCAGGCGGCGCTGATCACCCGACTGGAAGAGGCACAAAACCAGTTGCTGCAATCGGAACGCATGGCGTCCATCGGTCAACTGGCGGCCGGGGTGGCGCATGAAATCAACAACCCGGTGGGGTTTGTCAACTCCAATCTGGGCTCCTTGCAGCGCTATGTCACCGATATGCTGCGGCTGCTGTCAGCCTATGAGCAGGCTGAGGTCGCCCTGCCTGGGGCTGCGGCGCAGGAGATCCGGCAGATCAAGGAGGAAATTGATGTCGAGTTCCTGCGCGACGACGTCGCCAGCCTGCTCCTGGAGTCGCTGGACGGACTCAAGCGCGTGACCCGCATCGTGAAGGACTTGAAGGATTTTTCCCATGTGGATGAATCCGAGCGCCAGTGGGCTGACCTGGAGGCCGGGCTGGAGAGCACCTTGCGGGTGGTCTGGAATGAGCTCAAGTACAAGGCCGAGGTGGTCAAGGAGTTTGCCGGCATTCCGCACATTGAGTGCTTTTCTTTTCAACTCAACCAGGTGTTCATGAACCTGCTGGTCAATGCTTCGCATGCGATTGACGAGCGTGGCACCATCACCATCCGGACCGGGCACGACGACAGCCAGCTGTGGGTGGAAGTGCAAGACACGGGCAAGGGCATCAAACCGGAGCATCTGAGTCGGATTTTTGAGCCGTTTTTCACCACCAAACCGATCGGCCAGGGCACCGGGCTGGGGCTATCGCTTTCCTATGGCATTGTGCAAAAGCACGATGGTCGCATCGAGGTCACGAGTGTGTTGGGGCAGGGGACGACGTTCAAAGTGATCTTGCCCAAACCGGCGCCAGCCGTCGTGATCAAGCGCCCAGGTTGAGCAGTGCCGCTTCCAGGGCGGCGGCGGTGGCAAGGGGCTGTTCCATGGGGAAGAGGTGGCTGCCGTCCAGCATCATGATGCGCCCTTTGGTGATGCGTTCGGTCATGGCCATGCCCACTTGCTTCATTTCCACCGAGTGGGTGCCGCCGATGAAGGCCACCGGGCACTTGAGGGGGTGGCGCTTGAACAGGCGGTCCAGGTTGTCGGGCACGGTGTTGTAGATGGCGGTCTCGATCGCGCGGTCAAAGCTCAGCACCCGTTTTTTCTCATCTCCGTGGCCCTCGTCATGGGTGCCGTGAGCGATGTAATCGTGCAGCACCTGCGGGTCCCACTTGGAAAATATTTTTTTGTGACGAAAGTGTTCCAGTGCGGCGGCCTGGCTGGGCCAGTTGTTGCGGCGCTTGTGGCTGACCGCGCCGGGAGAAACCGCCCCCACCAGCTGCGCGCTTTTCATGACCCCCAGCGTGGTGGCACGCCAGCCACCCAAAATCGGCGAGTCCACCAGCACCACGCCACGGGCCAGCTGGGGCGCCTGCGCGGCGGCCATCAGGCTGACAAAGCCGCCAAAGGAATGGCCGACCAGAAACACGGGCTCACCCGCTTGGTCAACTTGCCTCTGCGTGAAGTCAATGAGCTGCTGCACCAGCTCGGGCCAGTTGTTGGTGACGGGGTACTTGGCGTCGTGACCAAACTTTTCGATAGCCCTGACCGTGAAGCCGCGCGATTTCAGGCTGTTGAACAAAACGCCATAGGTACTGGCGGCAAAACTGTTGGCGTGAGAGAAGACGATCATAAATAGTTGGGGGCAGCGCTTGCGAACATCCCACATCCGACGAAGCGTTGGGGGCAGTGCTTGTTCACTTCGTGTAGCTGCGCTCTGTTTCGCAAAATCTCATATTAACTTTTCCTGCGGCGTGCTGATTTTTTTCAGGGGCTGGCTGTGGCTGGAGTGCAGCAGCAGCGGCACGTCGGTTTGTTCACCGTTCCACATCGGGTCTTCGATGCTGTCAAACACCTCGCGCAATTTTTGCCCCCAGCTGCCATGCAGCATCCTGAAATAGGGGTTGTTCTCATCAATGCACGCGATCTTGTCGGTCTGGAACTGATCTGCTTCATAGACCGCCAGGTCCAGCGGCAACCCCACTGACAGATTGGACTTGAGTGTCGAGTCCATCGATACCAGCGCGCATTTGGCGGCCTCGTCCAGCGGGGTGTCAGGCGTGATGACGCGGTCCAGCACCGGCTTGCCGTATTTGGATTCGCCGGCCTGAAAGTAGGGTGTCTCGGGCGTCGCCTCAATGAAGTTGCCGGCCGAATAGACCTGAAACAGGCGCATGCCCTCGCCCTTGATCTGTCCGCCAAAAATCAGCGACACATTGAATTCAACCCCGGCCTGCTTGAGAGCCGCCGCATCGCGCTCATACACATGGCGAATGGCCGCGCCCAGCACGCGCGTGGCATCAAACATGCTGCTGGCGTTCCAGATGGTGATGGGTTCGCTGTCCGCATGCTCCTTGAGTTGTTCGACCTGCAGAATCTCGCGCACCGACTGCGAGATGCTCAGGTTGCCGGCCGACAGCAGCACCATGAAGCGGTCG
>DAITMI010000096.1:0-10052 GCA_036835225.1 Rhodoferax sp.
ACAAAGGCCGCGCTTACCGCATTGAAGACGTACCTGGTGACGACACCTGCTTCTATGCTTTCGTGGCTTACCCGATCGACCTGTTTGAAGAAGGCTCCGTTGTTAATGTACTGACATCTTTGGTCGGTAACGTTTTCGGCTTTAAAGCATTGCGCGCCCTGCGCCTGGAAGACATCCGCTTCCCAATCGCTTACGTCAAGACCTGTGGTGGCCCGCCGCACGGGATTCAAGTCGAGCGCGACATGATGAATAAATATGGTCGTCCGTTGCTGGGTTGCACCATCAAGCCCAAGCTGGGTCTGTCGGCCAAGAACTACGGTCGCGCTTGCTATGAAGGTCTGCGTGGCGGTTTGGACTTCACCAAGGATGACGAGAACGTCAACAGCCAGCCCTTCATGCGTTGGAAGCAGCGCTTTGATTTTGTGCAGGAAGCGATTGAAAAAGCCGAGCGCGAAACCGGTGAGCGCAAGGGTCACTACCTGAACGTGACCGCACCGACACCGGAAGAAATGTACAAGCGCGCCGAATACGCCAAGGAAATCGGCTCGCCGATCATCATGCACGACTACCTCACCGGCGGCCTAACGGCAAACACCGGCTTGGCTAACTGGTGTCGTGACAACGGCATGTTGCTGCACATTCACCGTGCCATGCACGCTGTGCTGGACCGCAACCCGCACCACGGCATCCACTTCCGCGTGTTGACCAAGGTGCTGCGCCTGTCCGGCGGCGACCACCTGCACTCTGGCACCGTGGTGGGCAAACTCGAAGGCGACCGTGAAGCCACCCTGGGCTGGATCGACATCATGCGCGACAAGTTCATCAAGGAAGACCGCTCGCGCGGCATCTTCTTTGATCAGGACTGGGGTTCCATGCCAGGCGTGATCCCTGTTGCTTCAGGCGGTATTCACGTGTGGCACATGCCGGCGCTGGTCAACATCTTCGGCGATGACTCCGTGCTGCAGTTCGGCGGCGGCACGCTCGGCCACCCCTGGGGCAATGCGGCTGGCGCTGCGGCCAACCGCGTGGCGGTTGAAGCCTGCGTCAAAGCACGCAACGAAGGCGTGGAAGTTGAGAAAGAAGGCAAAACCGTGCTGATGGATGCGGCCAAGCACTCGCCTGAACTCAAGATCGCCATGGAAACGTGGAAAGAGATCAAGTTCGAATTCGACACCGTGGACAAGCTCGACGTGGCCCACAAGTAAACAGAAATCTCGGGGCGGATTTTTGCGAATCTGCTCCGGTTTCTGGCCTTTAACACCTGAAAGGAAATCAAATGTCTGAAGTAATGGATTACAAAAGCCGCGTGAGCGACCCGGCCAGCCGCAAGTTCGAGACCTTCTCTTACCTGCCGGCCATGACCACGGATGAAATTCGCAAGCAAGTGGCTTACATCGTGAGCAAAGGATTGAACCCGGCGGTTGAGCATACCGAGCCGCAATACCTGATGGACTCCTACTGGTACATGTGGAAACTGCCCATGTTCGGCGAAACCGATGTGGACAAAATTCTCGCTGAATGCGAGGCCTGCCATAAGTCCAACCCGGGCAATCATGTGCGTTTGATTGGCTACAACAACTTCACGCAATCGCAAGACGCGTCGATGGTGATTTACCGCGGCAAGACGGTCTAAACATCTACGCTCAACCAGGCCCCGGCGTGATTCATGCCGGGGCCACACCGCAAGATGTACCTGGCCTTTGTAGGCATCTTGCGATGTGGCGCAACCCCCGGGTCGCCCAGGCAACAAGCACGGTCCAGTCCTAGGCATTTTCGAGTGGAGACTTTCATGAACGACATCATTGATCCCTATCGCGTCACCGCGCAGCCCTATTACCGCCCCGTGGCGGACGAGGTGGAACTGTTTGAGGCCGCCTATTCCGTGCGCATGCCCATGATGCTCAAGGGCCCCACCGGCTGCGGCAAGACGCGTTTCGTGGAATACATGGCCTGGAAGCTGCAAAAGCCGCTGATCACAGTGGCCTGTAATGAGGACATGACCGCCTCTGACCTGGTGGGGCGTTTTTTGCTTGACGCCAGCGGCACGCGCTGGCAGGACGGGCCGCTCGCCACGGCCGCCCGCCACGGGGCCATTTGCTACCTCGATGAGGTGGTCGAAGCCCGGCAAGACACCACGGTGGTGATTCACCCACTGACCGATAACCGCCGTATTTTGCCGCTGGAGAAAAAGGGCGAGCTGATCAAGGCGCACCCTGATTTTCAGGTGGTCATTTCCTACAACCCGGGCTACCAGAGCCTGATGAAGGACTTGAAGCAGTCCACCAAGCAGCGCTTTGGGGCGCTCGATTTCAACTACCCCGCGCACGACACCGAGACTGAGATCGTGGCCCATGAGACCGGTGTGTCGGCGGAGGTGGCCAGCAAGCTGGTGTCAATTGCGGAACGCGCCCGCAACCTCAAGGGTCACGGCCTGGACGAGGGCATCTCGACCCGCATGCTGATCTACGCCGGCAGCCTGATTGCCCGGGGTGTGGTGGCACAGGCGGCCTGCCGCGTGGCGCTGGTGCGCCCGATCACCGACGATCCCGACATGCGCGACGCCCTGGACGCGGCCGTCGCCACCTTCTTCTGATCACGCGGCTGCGTCGCATAGAACACGGAGGGCGCCATGTCCGTCCACATTGAGGATTATCAGGAATGGCTCGACGAGCTTGAGCCCGAATCACGCGCGTTGCTGGGGCACACCTGGGCTGACGCCACCCGCGTGTTCTCGGCCCGCGGGCTGGACAACTACGTCAAGGGCGCCTCGGCGCTGCGCGGACTGGGCAAGGGCGCGAGCCTGGTCAATGCCTGGATCGACTCAGCGCCCCAGGTCGCCAAGGAGGTGGGCGAAGACGTGGTAGCCGACTTGGTCACGGCTGCCCTGATGCTGGCCTCCAAGACCTCGGGCGCGGTGATCGAGCTGGTGCTGGCCACCGCGCCAACGGCGGCCACCCGGCTGGCCGATGGCACGCTGTTTCTGCAATACCTGCAGGTCGTCAGTTCGCTGGTCAACCAGGCCCCGCGTGGCCTGCGCCCGATGCTCGACAAGCTCGACGTGTTGCTGGGCCAGCTCACGCTCGGCGGTCTGCGCCGCTGGGCCAACTGGGGCGCGCACGCGCACCGCACCAACTTTGAGGAGCAGGTCAAGTACTTCGGCCTGAACTCCAAGGAGTCGCTGGCCATACTGCAAAAAGAGCGCAAGGGCACCTTGCTGGTAGATGTGCAGCGGCGCATCAACATGTACCTGCGCGCGCTGTGGGGACGCGACTTTTTCATGCGCCCAACCTCAGGTGATTTTGAGTCGCGTGAGGGCTACAAACCCTATATTGAAGACTATCTGATCCACCTGCCCGATGCCTTTGATGCGGTGGTCGGGCAAGACGGCGCGGTCAGTGCCACCGAGCTGTACCGGGCCACTGCTGCCCATGCTGCGGCGCACCTGGTGTACACCCGTCAACCGATCTCGGCGGAGGCACTCAATCCCTGGCAGATGGCTGTGATTGGGGTCATTGAGGATGCGCGGATCGAAGCGCTGGCCTGTGCCAAATTTCCGGGCTTGCGCCAGCTTTGGTGCAGCCTGCACAGGGTGACGCCGCTGCAAGCAGCCACCGCGGGTGACTACCTCAACCGCCTGGCACGCGCACTGCTGGAGCCCGATTACCAGGATACCCACCCCTGGATCGTCCAGGGCCGCGCCCTGTTTGCCCAGGCGCTGCCCGGCGTGCTGGCGCAGCCCTTTGACAATGCCGGGTCGTGGGACATCGGCGTGACGCTGGCCCACAGCTTCAAGGACGTCGGTCCGGCCTACCACCCGCGCACCGATGTACAGAGCGCACCGTACCGCGACGACAACCGCTACTTCTGGGCCTTCGAAGAATTTGACTTTGGGCAGTCCATTGCCGCTGGTTACCAGGAGCCCCAACAGGTGCGCAAGTACGTCAACCTGATGGAGTTGGCCAACGAAGTCGAGGTGGAAAACGCCGGCGACGACGCGCAGGAAATCTGGGTGCTGGGCAGCGAGCTCTTCCCCTATGAAGACATGGGCGTGTCCTATAACGAGTCCGAGGGCAAAGAGCCGCTGGTGTTACCCAGCCACTACGCCGAGTGGGATTACCTGATTCAGTTGGAGCGTCCGGCCTGGGTCACGGTGCAGGAGCGGCGCGCCAAAACCGGCGACCTGGCGCTGATTGCGGCCATTGCCGCCGAGCACAAGCGCGTGATCTCGCGCATGAAGTTTGTGCTCGACGCCATGCAGCCGCAAGGCGTGCAGCGCATCCGCAAGCTCGAAGACGGCGACGAAATTGACATCAATGCCGCGCTGGCCTCGCTGGTCGATATGCGCATGGGGCAGCAACCCGACCCGCGCATCATGATGCGCAGCGTGCGCAAGACGCGCGACATCTCGGTGATGGTGCTGCTCGATTTGTCACATTCCACCAACGACCGCGTGGCCGGGCAGGAGCACACCGTGTTGGAACTCACGCGCCAGGCCTGCGTGCTGCTGGCCGATGCCATTGCCAAGGTCGGCGACCCCTTTGCCATTCACGGCTTTTGCTCGGACGGCCGCCACGACGTCAACTATTGGCGCTTCAAGGACTTTGGCCAACCTTATGACGACCTGGTCAAGGCAAGGCTGGCGGGCATGAGTGGTCAGCTCTCCACCCGCATGGGTGCGGCCATACGCCACGCCGCAGCGTCATTGAAAGCCCAGCGCTCGGCCAAGAAACTGCTGCTGGTCATCACCGACGGCGAACCGGCCGACGTGGACGTGCGCGACCCGCAGTACCTGCGCCACGATACCAAAAAAGCGGTGGAAGAGGCCGGCCGCAGCGGCATCAGTACCTATTGCATGAGCCTGGACCGCCGGGCCGACCAATATGTGTCGCGCATTTTTGGCGCGCAAAACCACATGGTGGTGGACAAGGTGGAGCGCCTGCCAGAAAAGCTGCCCTTGCTTTATGCCGGCTTGACGCGGTAAGCGCGTAAACCTGCGATCATTACTTCATTAATATTTTATATAGAGCTTACGCATGCAAACCTATATCGGTCTGGACAATGAAGAAAACGGAG
This sequence comes from Rhodoferax sp., assembly GCA_036835225.1. Taxonomy (GTDB): domain Bacteria; phylum Pseudomonadota; class Gammaproteobacteria; order Burkholderiales; family Burkholderiaceae_C; genus Rhodoferax. The sequence continues at coordinate 5,074 of DAITMI010000096.1, forward strand.
GCATGACCATGATCGGTCGCACCATCCGTGATGCCTGGTTATTCGACATCCTCCCGGAAAACGACACCTTTATTGGACGCAGTGCCGCTGACTTTCAGGTCTTGTTGGATGCCGTTTCCAAAGCTTGGGAGCCGTATGGCAATTTGCCCAGCCGCCTGCCGACGGAACTGGCCGCGCGGCATCACCGGATTTACGACGCCGCCATTAAAAAGGCCCGCACCCTGGGCTGGGACCCGGAGCTCGGCGATGACGACTGACAAACCCGAAGTGGCACGGCACCGGGCTTCAGGCCCAGGAGTTGATCAAAGGGCTGCCTTGCTCAATCAGGAATTCCTTGAATGCGATGGCGGCCGGGGAAAGCTTTTTCTGACTCATGTGGGTGATGTACCAGTTCCCCACCAATGGCAAACCTTCAATGTCCACCAGTGCCATGTGGCCGCTGGTCAACTCATGGCGTACGGTGCGCATTGACAAAAAGCTCAGGCCCATGCCGGCCATCACCGCTTGTTTGATGGTCTCGTTGCTGGGCATTTCCATCACCACATTCAAGGGTGTCTGGTGTTCGGCAAACAGCCGCTCCATCGCCGCGCGCGTGCCCGAGCCCTCCTCGCGCACCACAAAACTATGGTCTGCCAGGGCTGAAAACGGCAGCCGCTTGCGGCGTACCAGTGCATGGTCTGGCGCGGCCACAATGGCCAGCGGGTTGGTGGCAAAGGGGGTGGCTGCACAGTCCAGGTTGGCGGGCGCGCGCCCCATCACGACCAGATCGGCCTCGTTGCGCGCCAGCAGGCCCAGGATATTTTCGCGGTTGTCGATTTTGAGGTGGACGTCAATGCCCTGAAACAGCTTACCAAAACGCACCAACAGCATGGGTATAAAGTATTTGGCGGTGCTGACCACAGCCAGGTCGATGCGCCCCCTTTTCAGGCCCACATGCTCGGCCATCTGGGCTTCCAGGTCCTTGAGCTGACCCATCGCGGCAATGGCGTGGGTCAAAAAAGCCTGGCCCGCGTGGGTCAGCTGAATGTTGCGGCCTATCGGCTCGATCAGCGCTAAGCCAAACGCGTCTTCCAGTTGGCGGATCTGCATGGAGACCGCGGGTTGGGTGACAAACAGCTGCTCTGCTGCCTTGGAGACCGAGTGCTGCCGCGCCACCTCTATGAAGGTCTGGATTTGTTTCAGGGTATAGGGGCGCATAGAAAAACTCCGGTTTCATCAGTTAAGACTGATGATTTTTTAATAAAACATGATTAGAGTTTATGAGTTAACGCGTTTAAAGTAAATCCATGGTGGTTGCTGCATGACCGCTTTGCCTTATCCCTGACGAAAGAAACCTATGTCCACTCCCACCCTTCAAGCCCTGATTTTTGATGTCGATGGCACCCTGGCCGACACGGAAAGCGCACACCGTGCCGCGTTCAATCACGCGTTTGCCGAGTTGGGCCTGGGCTGGGAGTGGGACGAGGCGCTTTACACCGAGCTGCTCGACATCTCGGGCGGTAAAGAACGCATCCTGCATTACTGGAAGCGGGCGCACCCTGACATCAAGGCGCTGGATGGGCAGGCGGTGCAGGACACCGTAGCCCGCATTCACGAGCTCAAGACGGCCGCCTATGAGAGCGCCGTCAACAGCGGTGCCGTCAGTTTGCGCCCCGGTGTGCTCCGGCTGATGGACGAGGCCCTGAGCCAGGGGCTGCAGCTGGCCATCGCCACCACCACCTCGCCCGTCAATATTGCCGCGCTGCTGCGCCATGCGGTCGGTCCGGACTGGCGCATGAACTTCACGGCCATTGGCGATGCCTCCACCGCGCCGATCAAAAAACCGCATCCGCAGGTGTATCTGCAAATGCTGACGGCGCTGAACATGGCGCCGGCGCAATGTCTCGCCTTCGAGGACTCCAGTAACGGCTTGCGCGCCGCCACCGCAGCCGGGCTGGCGACCCTGATCACGCCGACCGGCTACACCGCGCACCATGACTTCGCCGCCGCCATGCGGGTGGTGCCCGATTTGAGTCAGGTCAACCTTGCCCAATTGCGGCACTGGCACGCGGAGCACGCGCGCACCACGCCCAGCGCCGCCCGTTGACGTCCAGGTTGACGTCACGCCACTACCGCTCAACATTTCACCAGAAAGCCGCCCATGACCACCCCCAACTCTGCTCCCTCCACCCTGCGCCTGGCGCCGTCCATTTTGTCGGCCGACTTCGCCCGTCTCGGCGAAGAAGTACGCGCCATTCAAGCCGCCGGGGCTGACCTGGTTCACTTTGATGTGATGGACAACCACTATGTGCCCAACCTGACCATTGGGCCACTGGTGTGCGAGGCGATTCGCCCGCATGTGTCCATTCCGATTGACGTGCACCTGATGGTGGAGCCGGTGGACTCGCTGATTCCGCTGTTTGCCAAGGCCGGCGCCAACATCATCACCTTCCACCCGGAAGCCTCCAAGCATGTGGACCGCACCCTCCAGCTGATCAAAGAACACGGTTGCAAGGCCGGGCTGGTGCTGAACCCGGCCAGCTCGGTGGAGTGGCTGGACCACGTGATGGACAAGCTCGACATCATCCTGCTCATGAGCGTGAATCCCGGTTTTGGTGGGCAAAAGTTCATCCCCGCCACGCTGGCCAAGCTGCGCGCCGTGCGCCAGCGCATCGAGGCGCATCAGGCCAACGGTGGCCAGCCGATCTGGCTGGAAGTGGATGGCGGCGTGAAGACCGACAACATTGCCGAAATCGTGCGGGCCGGGGCCGACACCTGCGTCGCCGGCAGCGCCGTGTTCAGCGCGCCGGATGCTGACGGTGGCTACCACACGGTGATGCAGGAACTGCGTCGCCAGGCCGCCGCCCGCTGAACTCATTAATGACACCTTTGAAAGAACCGCCATGCCTTTAACTCATCGCTCCACCCTGACCCAATTCCTGATCGAGGAACGTCGCCGCTTCCCCAGTGCCAGTGGCGATTTCAACGCCCTGATTCTGGATGTCGCGATCGCCTGCAAGGCCATCGCCCGCGCCGTCGCCTTTGGCGAACTGGGTGGTGTGATGGGCAACCACGCCGCCGAGGAGGGTGGCTCCGTCAATGTGCAGGGCGAGACCCAGAAAAAGCTGGACGTGCTGAGCAACGAGGTCTTCATCCGCCGCACCGAATGGGCCGGCAATCTGGCCGGCATGGCGTCCGAAGAGATGGATTTGCCCTACCAAATTCCGGGACAGCACCCGCGCGGCAAGTACCTGCTGGTGTTTGATCCGCTGGATGGTTCCAGCAACATCGACGTCAACGTCTCGGTTGGCAGCATCTTCTCGGTGCTGCGTGCACCGCAAGATGTGGTGGACAGCGGGCGCGATGTGGTCGAGGCTGACTTTTTCCAGCCGGGCTGCAGCCAAGTGGCCGCCGGCTACGCTTTGTACGGCCCGACCACCATGCTGGTGCTCACCGTGGGCGACGGCGTCAACGGCTTCACATTGGACCCGAACCTGGGTGAGTTCATGCTGACGCACCCGCTGATGCAGATCCCGGAAGACACCCACGAGTTCGCCATCAACGCCTCCAACAGCCGTTTTTGGGAGGCGCCGGTCAAGCGTTATGTCGATGAATGCCTGGCCGGCAAGACCGGTGCGCGTGGCAAGGACTTCAACATGCGCTGGATCGCCTCCATGGTGGCCGAGGCGCACCGCATCCTGATGCGCGGCGGCGTCTTCCTGTACCCGCGCGACAACAAGGACGCCAGCAAGCCGGGCCGTTTGCGCCTGTTGTACGAGGCCAATCCGGTCGGCTTGATCATGGAGCAGGCCGGCGGGCGCGCCAGCACCGGCGAAAAAGCCATGATGACGGTGCAGCCCACCTCGCTACACCAGCGCATCGGCCTGGTGTTCGGCTCGAAAAACGAGGTTGAGCGCATTGAGCGTTACCATGCCGAGCCGATCAAAACCGAGCCGAACAACCCGCTGTTTGCCGAGCGCAGCCTGTTCAGAAGCTAATCGCCGGGCGGGGCAGCGCGTCACGCAACGAGGCGCTGTCCTGAACTGATTGTGCTATGTATTTAATAGCTGCATACGCAGTATCCATAAGGGCTACAAGCCCTTTTGACATAAATTTTTAACTTCTGGAGACGCCACCATGTCTGAACGCCACCCCATCATCGCCATCACCGGATCAAGCGGCGCGGGCACTTCCTCGGTCACCAAAACGTTCGAGAACATCTTCCGCCGCGAGAACGTGAATGCCGCCGTCATCGAGGGCGACAGTTTTCACCGCTACGACCGCAAGGACATGAAGGTCAAGGCCGCCGAGGCCGAGGCCGCCGGCAACAATAACTTCAGCCACTTTGGCCCGGAAAACAACCTGTTCCCCGAGCTGGCCGAGCTGTTCCGTGCCTACGGCGAGACCGGCATTGGCAAGCGCCGCAAATACCTGCACGACCCCGAAGAAGCTGCACCCTACAAGCAGGACCCCGGCACCTTCACCCCGTGGGAAGACGTGCCCGCCAACACCGATCTGCTGTTCTACGAAGGCCTGCACGGCGCCGTCGTCACGCCCGAGGTCAACATCGCCCAGCACCCCGACCTGCTGATCGGCGTGGTGCCGGTCATCAACCTGGAGTGGATCCAAAAACTGTGGCGCGACAAGTCCAAGCGTGGCTACAGCACCGAAGCCGTGACCGACACCATCCTACGCCGCATGCCCGACTATGTGAACTACATCTGCCCGCAGTTCATGCACACGCATGTCAATTTCCAGCGCGTGCCGATGGTCGATACCTCCAACCCGTTCATCGCACGCGACATTCCCTCGCCGGATGAGAGCATGGTGGTGATCCGGTTTTCCAACCCCAAGGGCATCGACTTTCAGTACCTGCTCAACATGATCGACGCCAGCTTCATGAGCCGCGCCAACACCATTGTGGTGCCCGGCGGCAAGATGGAACTCGCCATGCAACTGATCTTCACCCCCTTCGTCTGGCGCATGATGGAGCGGAAAAA
>DAITMI010000097.1:0-10021 GCA_036835225.1 Rhodoferax sp.
GTGCGCGGCAAGATGGACAAGTGCACCTTCTGTGCCGGCGGCCCCGAGGCCAATGGCAGTCAGGCCGAGTTTGATAAATATGGTCGCAACCGACTGGCCGAAGGCAAGCTGCCGGTCTGCGCCGAAATGTGCTCGACCAAGGCCTTGATCGCCGGTGATGGCGATGTGGTCGCGGATATCTTCCGCAACCGCGTGCTCAAGCGCGGCAAGGGCGCCGAAGTCTGGGGCTGGGGCACGGCCTACGGTTCCAAGCAAGCCGGGCAGCCTGGTGTTACCGCACCCGAAGGAGCGAAATCATGAAACACGCTTTGTGGCTAGTTGCCTTGGCAGCTGCGCTGACAGCTTGCGGCGAGAAGCCGCAAACGCTCGGCACCGGAAAGGATGCATCGTCGCACGAAGGTACTGGCAAGGCTTTTGCCGCTGGCGGCTGGAAGCAGGGCGACAAGGCCAGCTGGGAGTCGCAGCTGAAGGCCCGCACCCAGCAGGGACAGAACGACTACAGCCGGATGAACTGACGGGAGGCCCTGATGAACAAAGCCTTTTTTGCTGCCTTCTTTCTGCTCCTGCTTGGCGGCGGCGCCCTGGCGCAAAGCAAACCGCCGACCCCCGTTGCGCCGGCGGTGGTCGCAGCGCCGGCTGATGCCGGCACTATCAAAAGTCAGAATATTTTTGAGGTGAAGCCGGATGCCAGCGCCGATCCGGGTTACGCGACGCAAAGCAACGGCGAACGCGCCAAGGTTCAGCCAGGCAACAACGCGCCGATGTGGCGTCAGGTCGGCTCCGGGGTCACCGGCTACAGCAGCCTGCCCGTGAGCCAGGCCCCCGAGGCCGGCAATCTGATCCAGCCGTTTGTGCAGTACCCGGGTTCGCGCCTGACCAACGCGGGCGAGGCCTGGCGGCAGGTGCGCAACAACTGGCTGATCCCTTACGGCGGCGCGCTGCTGCTGATCGTGGCCGGTGCGATTGCCCTGTTTTACTTCAGCATGGGCAGCATCAAGCTGCACGGCGCCGAGACCGGCCGCAAGATCGAGCGCTTCACACCGTTTGAGCGTTCAGCGCACTGGGCCAACGCCATCGCCTTCAGCATTTTGGCGATTTCCGGGTTGGTGATGGCGTTTGGCAAGTTCTTCCTGCATCCCGTCATCGGCAGCACCCTGTTTGGCTGGTTGAGCTACCTGCTCAAAAATGCCCACAATTTTGCCGGTCCGGTGTTTGCCGTTTCGCTGCTGATTGTATTTTTCACTTTTCTGCGTGACAACTGGCCCAGCCGTGGCGACATGACCTGGCTTCTCAAGGGCGGCGGTCTTCTGTCGGGCAAAGAAGTGCCGTCGCACCGTTTCAACGCGGGTGAAAAAGTGGTGTTCTGGGGCGGCGTCTTTTTGCTCGGGCTGATTGTGGTGGGTTCTGGTCTGGTGCTGGACAAACTGCTCCCTGGGCTGGTGTACGAGCGCGGCACCATGCAGGTGGCGCACATGGTGCATGCGGTGGCCACGGTGCTGATGATGGCCATGTTCCTGGGGCATATCTACATTGGCACCCTCGGCATGGACGGCGCCTACAAAGCCATGAAAACCGGCTATGTGGATGAGACCTGGGCCAAAGAGCACCATGCGTACTGGTATGACGACGTCAAGGCTGGCCATATTTCTGCCCAGCGCAGCCAGCCGCTGCCGCCCAGCCAGACCGTACAGGTATAAAGCGAGGAAAGTCGTATGAAAAAATTGATGACTGCGGGTTTTTTAATCACTGCCTCGGCGCTGGTGATGGCCAAGCTGCCGCCCCCGAGCGACGAAGTCAAAGCCAAGGCGGCCGAGGCGGCTGCCAAGGCCGCGTGGAGTGGCAAGGTCGATGCCTACCTGAGTTGCAAGGCACAGGACAAGGTCGCCGCCCACTACTACAAGACCGCCAAAGCCGCCAACAAGGACTCCAAGCCGGCCAAAGAAACACCGCCTTGCGCCGAGCCCGGGGCTTTTGTTTATACGCCGCCTGAGGCTGCCAAGCCGTTGGAGGCGGCTGGTGCGCATTCGCCCGCGCCGACGGCCACCAGCCCACCGAGCAGCAAAACGCCAGCCGCGGCTATTGCCCCTGCCAAAAAGCCCTGACAAGGCATCCATTTTGAAAAGCCGACACGCAAGGTGGCGGCTTTTTTTTGTTGTAGTCTTACCTTCATGTCCCTGCCTTTTCTGACCCAAGCGCGTGCGCCGTTGACCTGTGAAGTTGATGCTGTCAACGAGTATGGCGAGCCGCACCCGATCTCAATTCCTGCCGAGCGTGCCCTCACCGTCTATGTCGACAAGCGCGAGCTGGTGACGCTGATGACCTTGGGCGCCCAACCGGAACTGCTGGTGCTGGGATTCCTGCGCAATCAACGGCTGGTGCAGTCGGTTAGGGAAGTTGAATCGATTACCGTGGATTGGGACGTGGGCGCGGCGGCGGTGAAAACACGCCACGGTATTTCCGACATTGAAGCGCGCACCGCCAAACGGGTGGTCACTACCGGTTGCGGCCAGGGCAGTGTGTTTGGTGACCTGATGGCGGAAGTGGACAAGCTGGTGTTACCCGAGGCGACGCTAAGCCAGTCGCAACTCTACGGCATCGTCAACGCCATTCGCCTGCAGGAGACTACCTACAAATCAGCCGGTTCGGTGCACGGCTGCGCCTTGTTCCGGGGCGAAGAGATGCTGGTGTTTGTGGAGGATGTGGGCCGCCATAACGCCATTGACACCATCGCGGGCTGGATGTGGCTGCAAGACGCACAAGCCATGTCGGGCCAGGACAAAGTGTTCTACACCACCGGTCGCCTCACCAGCGAGATGGTGATCAAGTCGGCGCAAATGGGGGTGCCGATTGTGGTGTCGCGTAGCGGCATCACCCAGATGGGCCATGAAGTCGCGCAGCGCCTGGGTCTGTGCACGATTGGCCGGGCCACCAACAAGCGCTTTCTTTGCTACAGCGGGGCCGAGCGCTTGGTGCTGCAGTCGGAACTGGCGGGGGCACGTTCGGGGGCTTTGCCCGGACTGTCTGAGCGGTGACAGCGGCAGCAAGCCAAAGGTGCGTTGTTGGACTAGGCGTCTTGCATGGACGTCTCCTGGATAATGGGAAAGCTTGACGCGTCTGGCCGGAGCCAACAGGAAACATGAACACTCCCCCACTTTTGCCATCTACCGACTCTCTGCTCCTGGCTGCATTGAGGGATCAGGAGCCGGTGCGGCCAGACGTCCGGCCGGTCAGGGACGAACAACTCAGCGTTGCTTGTGCAGAGCTTGTGGCTGCCAAGCAGGCGCTGGCGACCCTGCAGAGCGACATGCAAAATCTGCTTGACGGCAGCGGCATCACCGCCATTGTGGTGGACCAGCAGATGCGTGTTCAGCGCTTCACCCCCAATGGTTACCGCATCGCCAACCTCGTCCCGAGTGATATAGGGCGACCGCTCGACAATGTTCTCGCTCACCTGATCGGGTGTGACCAGCTGCTGGTGGCTGTGCAGGCGGTGCTCGGCGCGCCCGCGCCCGAAGATGTCCACGTCCAGGTTCAGCAGCCCACTTCACGTGCCTGGTTTGAAGTCTGCATACGACCCTATCGCCAGCAAAACGGTGTCATTCACGGCGCCAGCATCATTTTTTCTGATATCTCTGCGCTCAAGCAAACGCAGCAGGCGTTTGCCGACGGAGAAGCGCGTTATCGGGCTCTGGTGGATTGGTCCCTTGAGGCGATCAATATTCTCCGGGATGGAAAATTCGTCTATGTCAATCCGGTCGCCATCAAGACCTACGGCGCGACGAGGGCGCAGGACCTGTTGGGACAACCCAGTCGCGACAGGGTTCACCCGGACGACCTCCCAATGGCGCTCGGGCGGATGTCTCTGGTCACCAGTTCCCGCATCACTGCGCCGCTGGTCGAGATGCGGTTTCTCAAGCTGGATGGCACCGTCATCGATGTCCAGGCGCAAGCCAAGTTGATCGATTACGAGGGAGGGCCAGCCGTTCATGTAGCCTGGCGCGACATCACGCGGCAAAAAAGTGCGGAGGCGGCGCGGCTTCAAAGCGACGCGCGTCTGGAGATGGCGGACCAGGTACTTCATCTGGCTTTCCATGACGAGCTCACCAACATCCCCAATCGCCGTGCTCTCACTGAGCGCCTGCATCAGGCCATGCTGATCAGCAAACGCAGTGCGTGTTACGGCGCCGTGATATTTCTTGATCTCGATAATTTCAAGTCCCTCAATGACACGCATGGGCATGCAGCGGGAGATCTGTTGTTGATTGAAGTGGCGCAGCGACTGCAAAGTTGTGTGCGTGAGATCGATACTGTGGCCCGCTTCGGCGGCGATGAGTTTCTGGTGATGCTCAGTCAATTGAACGCCGCGCGGGCTGCGTCGGCTGAACAGGCCACGAATCTGGCTGAAAAAATAAGAATTGCATTGGCGCAACCCTATCAACTGACTTGTCCAGGCGAGGGGACATTGGGCTCTTCGATTGAGTACTTTTGTACCGCGAGCATCGGGGTGGCCTTATTCATCAGCGATGAGACCAGCCATGAAGATATTCTCAAATGGGCCGACACTGCCATGTACCAAGCCAAGAACACAGGGCGCAACAGGGTTTACTTTCATCATCCGATAGATTGATGCTCACTTGAGGGTGCTGACCTGAAATGTTCTCCCGCGGCAGGCCATTGCCATTGCCGAAAACACGCCAATTCGGAGTGCGCTAAGGTAGCGCCATGAACATTTCTTTTTGGCGCCTCGGTTGGCGCTCCTTGTGGCGCGATCTGCGCTCCGGTGAACTGCGCTTGCTGATCGTGGCGGTGACGCTGGCGGTGGCGGCCTTGACGGCAGTCGGTTTTTTTGCCGATCGGCTCAAAGGCGGCTTGCAGCGCGATGCGCGCCAGTTGCTGGGGGGCGATGCTGTCATTTCCAGTGACAACGTTACCCCGGCCGTGTTTGCCGCCAAGGCGCGCGCCCTGGGCCTGGCGGTGGTGCAAACGCTGGGCTTTCCCACCATGGGTCGCGCGGCGGAAGCGAAAGGCGGCGGCAGCAAGCTGGTGGCGCTGAAAGTGGTCGAGCCGGGTTACCCGCTGCGCGGCAACCTGAAGGTGACGAACCAACGAGGGGAGCCGGAGACTGTCACGCGGACCATTCCCGCGCCGGGCGAGGCCTGGGTCGATGCGCCCTTGCTGGACGCGCTCGGGGTCCAGATGGGCGACGCGCTGCTGTTGGGCGACGCCAGCCTGCGCATTGCCAAAATCATTGTCAATGAGCCGGACCGCGGCGCCGGTTTCATGAACTTTGCGCCACGCGTCATGATCAACCGCGCCGATGTGGAGGCCACCCAGTTGATCCAGCCGGCCAGCCGCTTGAGCTACCGGCTGGCTGTGGCCGGGGATGAGCGGCGCATCAAAACCTTTGTGGCTTGGGCGCAGGAGGAGGTGAAGAAGCCCGAGGTGCGCGGCGTGCGGGTGGAGTCGCTGCAGGGGGGGCGGCCGGAACTGGGGCAAACGCTGGAGCGGGCCGAGAAGTTCCTCAACCTGATTGCCTTGCTCGCGGCACTGCTGAGCGCTGTGGCGGTGGCGCTGGCGGCCCGCGGTTTTGCCGCCAACCACCTGGATGATTGCGCCATGCTGCGCGTGCTGGGCTTGAGCCAGCGCACCATTGCGTCCAGCTATGCCTTCGAGTTCACCACCATTGGCCTGCTGGCCAGCGGCCTGGGCGTGGCCGCGGGCTACGCGGTGCACTATGTGTTTGTGTTGCTGCTGGCCGGTCTGGTGGACGCGGCACTGCCCGCCGCCGGTCTTTGGCCCGTCATCTTTGGTCTGGGGATGGGGCTGACCTTGCTGCTGGCGTTTGGCCTGCCACCGGTACTGCAACTGGCGCAGGTGCCACCGCTGCGCGTGATCCGCCGCGATGTCGGCAATCTCAAACCGGCCTCGCTCGGCGTGCTGGGTCTCGGTATCGCCGGTTTCGCCACCTTGCTGCTGGCGGCCAGCAGCGATGTCCAGCTGGGCCTGATCGCGGTCGGCGGCTTTGCGGCGGCGGTGGCGCTGTTTGCCGCCTTGAGCTGGCTGGCCGTCAAGCTGCTGCGCTGGAGCGTCAACGAGAGCACTGCGCCGCGCTGGCTGGTATTGGCGACGCGGCAGATTTCAGCCCGCCCGGCCTATGCGGTGGTGCAGGTCAGCGCCCTGGCGGTGGGGCTGCTGGCGTTGGTGCTGCTGGTGCTCTTGCGCACCGATCTCATCAGCAGCTGGCGCCAAGCCACGCCGCCAGATGCGCCGAACCGCTTTGTCATCAACGTCATGCCGGAGCAGGGCGAGGCGTTCGTCAAGGCGCTGCGCGACGCTGGCGTGACCAAGTTTGACTGGTACCCCATGATTCGCGGCCGACTGGTGGCGGTCAACGGCACCACGGTCACGCCGGACGACTATGCCGAGGACCGTGCCAAGCGCTTGGTGGACCGCGAGTTCAACCTGTCTTACAGCGTCGCCAAGCCCGCGCAAAATGAAGTGGTGGCCGGCCGCTGGACCGAGGACGAGCCGGGCGCCATCAGCGTGGAAGAAGGTATTGCGAAAACCCTCAAGCTCAAGCTGGGCGATACCCTGCGCTTTGATGTGGGCGGTGTGCAGACCGAGTCAAAAATTACCTCGCTGCGCAAGGTGGACTGGGGTTCGATGCGGGCCAACTTCTTTGTCATGTACCCGGTGGCCAGCCTGCCCAATGTGCCGACGACCTACATGAGCGCGTTCAAGGCGCCCAGCACGCGCGGCTTTGACAACGCGCTGGTGCGCCGTTTTCCCAACATCACCAGTGTCGATATGAGCAGCACCATCACACAAATCCAGCGCGTGCTGGACCAGGTGATTGGGGCAGTGGAGTTTTTGTTTGGCTTCACGCTGGCGGCGGGGCTGGTCGTGCTTTTTGCCGCAGTGACGGCGACGCGGGAAGAGCGGGCGCGCGAGTTTGCCATCATGCGCGCCGTCGGCGCCCAGAGCCGCTTGCTGCGCCAGGTGCAGCGGGCCGAGTTGATGGGCGTGGGCTTGCTCGCCGGTTTTCTGGCTTCTGTGGTTGCCACGGCGGTGGGCTGGGCACTGGCCAAGTATGTGTTCGATTTCGAATGGACGGTCTCGCTGTGGGTGCCGGTGTTTGGCTCGATCAGCGGTGCGCTGCTCGCGCTGGCGGCCGGCTGGTGGGGCTTGCGCGAGGTCTTGCGCCGCCCGGTGGTGGAGACATTGCGTCGGGCGGCGCAATAATCTGCTACATAATTAATAGCTGCTTACGCATGTAATACGGGGGCTGGAGGCCTATTTTTCTTGAATTATTTCGGAGGAATGGCTGGCTGAGCCGCTGTTGCGGCCCGGGTGACATCTGTCATCCCTGGGCGAAAAGCCCACCTAGAATCGGCCCAACAATAATCAGGGAAGCCATGAGTCAACTCCTTATCAACGACTACCTTAAGCAGCTCGACATCATCAAAAAGGTCAGCGGCAGCCAACGTGAAACCATCGTGCGTGAGGCGTTCAAGGATTTACTCAAAAACTGGGGCAAGCAGTACAAGCTGATTTTCTTGGCCGAATACCCGCTCAAGACCGCCTTCAAAACCAACATCAGCGTGGACGGCGCGCTCTTGCACGAGCTGCGCATGCCGCTGGGCTACTGGGAAGCCAAGGACGCCGACGATAAGCTCGATGAAGAAGTCGCCAAAAAATTCAAAAAAGGCTATCCGCAAGACAACATCATCTTCAGCGACGACGCCGTCGCTGTGCTCTGGCAAAACCGCCAGGAGGTGCTGCGCTGCGACATGACCGACCCGCAGGCGCTGGCCCAACTGCTGAAACTGTTTTTCAGCTTCGAGCGGATTGAGATTGCCAGTTTTCGTACCGCCGTGGAGCAGTTCAAAACCGACCTGCCCGCCGTGCTGCTGGCCCTGCGCGAGATGATCGCGCTGGCGCACACCCAGAACTCGAGTTTTCGCGCCGCCGAGATCAAGTTTCTCACCCATGCGCAAGAGGCCATCAACCCGGCGCTGACCGACGCCGATGTGCGCGAGATGCTGATTCAGCACATCCTGACTGAAGAAATTTTCTCCAAGGTTTTTGACGACTCTGACTTTCACCGCAACAACAACGTGGCGCGCGAGTTGTATGCGCTCGAAGGTGAGTTTTTCACCGGCGCGTTAAAGAAGCAGACCCTCAAAGGGCTGGAAACCTACTACGCCGCCATCCGCGCTGCCGCCGCACAAATCAGCAGCCACGGTGAGAAGCAGACCTTTTTGAAGGTTATCTACGAAAATTTCTACAAGGTCTACAACGCCAAGGCCGCCGACCGGCTGGGCGTGGTTTACACCCCGAACGAAGTCGTGCGCTTCATGATCGACGGCACCGACTGGCTGTGTGAAACACTCTTTGGCAAAAACCTGATCGACAAAGATGTGGACATCCTCGACATCGCCACCGGGACCGGAACTTTTATTTGTGAACTGCTGGAGCACTTTCGCGGCCAGCCCAAGAAGCTGGCGCACAAATACCAGCACGAGCTGCACGCCAACGAGGTCGCCATTCTGCCGTATTATGTGGCCAACCTGAACATCGAAGCCACCTATGCGGCCATCAGCGGCCAGTACGAAGAGTTCCCCAATCTGTGCTTCGTCGACACGCTGGACAACGTCGGTTTGCATACCGCCGCCAAGGGTGTGAACGCCGATTTGTTTGGCAGCGTGAGTGATGAAAACGTGGCCCGCATCAAGCGGCAAAACAGCAAGCGCATCACGGTCGTCATTGGCAACCCGCCCTACAACGCCAACCAGGCGAACGAGAACGACAACAACAAAAACCGCGAATACCCGCAGATCGATGCGCGCATCAAGCAGACCTACATCGCCGAGAGTACCGCGCAAAAAACCAAGCTCTACGATATGTACGCGCGCTTCTTCCGCTGGGCCAGCGACCGGCTGCATGAAGACGGCGTGCTCGCGTTTGTGACCAACCGCAGTTTTATTGAGAGCCGCACCTTTGACGGTTTTCGCAAGACCGTGGCGCAGGAGTTCTCCGACATTTATGTGGTGGATTTAGGCGGCGACGTCCGCGCCAACCCCAAGCTCAGCGGCACCAAGCACAACGTCTTCGGTATCCAGACCGGCGTGGCGATTAGCTTTATGGTGAAGCGGGTGAAGCGGGTGATGCCGACGGCGACAACGACGGCTAAGGCAGCAAAGGGAAAGCAGGATAAAAAGCCCGCGCGCATTCACTACGTGCGCCGCCCCGAGATGGAAGTGGCCGAGGAAAAACTCAGTTTTCTGGCCAATAACCCGCTGCGTAGTCTCGACTTCGAGCAGGTGCAGCCCGACAAGGCCGGCAATTGGGTCAACCTGACGGACAACGATTTTGAGACGCTGCTGCCGCTGGCCAGCAAGGAAACCAAGGCGGCGAAGACAAGTCGCGATGTAAAAGCGATCTTCCGCAAGTTTTCGCTCGGTGTTGTCACAGCGCGTGATGAGTGGGTCTATGACTTTGATCCCACTCAAGTGGAAAGCAAGGTTCGCTTCTTGATCGACGAGTACAACGCCGAGCGTCAGCGTCTCAAAGGGGTCTTGCGGAACCGTAAGGGCCTTGAAGACCGTTTGGAGTACCGCATCAAATGGTCGCGTGCGGTTAAGAATGACTTGAGTAAGTCGGTTGAATACAACTATGCGCCCGAGTTTATGTCCGCCTCGATGTATCGCCCCTATGTTGGCCAGATGCTGTACTTCAGCAGGCAGCTGAACGAGATGCAATATCTGTTACGTGAGATTTTTGGACCAGGGCAGGGCAGCACTGCAATCTGTATTTCTGGCGCACCCGCAGCGAAGCCGTTCCAAGCATTAGCTATCAGCACCATCCCGTGCTACGACTTGCTCGAAAAAACTCAGACCTTGCCGCTTTTTCGGTACGAGCAAGGCCAGCGCTTGGACAATATCACCGACTGGGCGCTGAAACAGTTCACGGTGCACTACGCACAAGCAGCGAGCAGCGAGCAGCGAGCAGCGAGCAGCGA
>DAITMI010000098.1:0-9981 GCA_036835225.1 Rhodoferax sp.
GAAACAAAGAAGCCAACCGCATGGGTTGGCTTTTTTGCAAGGTGAACCTTGGTGGTGCAGTCCAATATCAACCTCAAAATCCTATGAGGACATGCTCGACGGCCTTGCGACGGCTGCGTGTTTTGGTTTGTTTTGGCGGGGGAGCCCGTCGCTGCCCATGATCGTCCAGCCTGTGTCGAATTGCCCAAGGCTTCCTGGCCCAGCCGCTGGACGATCCGGCTCCCATCCTTGCGGGACAGAGTGTTTCGCAAGCACAAACGCCCGGTGGGCGGTAGTTGGCGCATGGACGAGCCCTGCATCAAATGGGGCGGCCTGGAAGTACTTACACCAGGCCGATGACAGGAGGGCGCCACCATTTGTTTACTTCGAACCAAGCGCGACACCGCTGCGGCGACGCAGCTCCTCAACAAGGCAATGCGTCAAAACGCAGGGCCCGAGAAAATCACGATGGAGAGCCATTCTCTCTGGCCGCTAAACCTTAACGTGCTCGATTTTCCGTTGTCTGAAACGCCCCACATTGTCGACATCAACCTCGGAGAAATTTGGAGTCCAGAGCAAAGCCATGCTCTGGGTCTTGGCTACCAGATCTTCACGGTGAATTGAACTCGCGCGATTCGCAGTACTACGAGGCCACTAAAACGGAACTCAAAAAAGCACGCGACTGCGGATGGTGCCGCGTACTTCGGCGAGTTTGGTCAGCGCCATGGCGGAGTAAGCCGCATCGATGTCTATCACCACATAACCAAGGTCTTTATGGGTTTGCAGGTACTGAGATGCGATGTTGATACCGTTGTCGGAAAAAATCTTGTTGATTTCCGAAAGAACGCCGGGTACGTTGCGGTGGATGTGCAGCAGGCGGTGTTTGCCGGGGTGGGCCGGCAGTGCCACCTCGGGGAAATTGACGGACGAGGTCGACGTGCCGTTGTCGCTGTACTTGACTAGCTTATCCGCCACCTCGATGCCAATGTTTTCTTGTGCTTCCATCGTTGAGCCGCCGACGTGCGGGGTCAAAATCACGTTGTCGAGGCCCCGCAGCGGCGACTCGAACACATCCTTGTTGCTATGCGGCTCCACCGGGAAAACGTCAATTGCCGCACCCAGCAGCTTTTTCTGGAGCAGCGCCTGGGCCAGCGGCTCAATCTCGACCACCGTACCGCGCGATGCATTGATCAACACGCTACCCGGCTTCATCGCCGCAATCTCAGCCTGACCGATCATCCATTGCGTGGCTTGGGTTTCAGGCACGTGCAGGCTGACCACATCGGACTCGGCCAGCAAATCATGGAGCCGGGCTACCTGCCTGGCATTGCCCAGCGGCAGCTTGGTGACCACGTCAAAAAATATGACCTTCATGCCCAGTGCCTCTGCCAGCACCGACAACTGCGTGCCGATGGAGCCATAGCCGACGATGCCCAGCGTCTTGGCTCGAATCTCAAAGGCGTTATCAGCCGACTTGAGCCAGCCACCGCGGTGCGCCATTGCGCTTTTTTCAGGCACACCCCGCAGCAGCAGAATCGCCTCTGCGAGTACCAGCTCAGCCACTGATCGGGTGTTGGAAAAGGGCGCGTTGAACACCGCAATCCCGTGCTCGCTGGCCGCCTGCAGATCGACCTGATTGGTGCCTATGCAAAAACACCCCACCGCCACCAGTTTGGTTGCGTGAGCAAACACGTCGGACGTAAGTTGGGTGCGGGAGCGGATTCCCACAAAATGCACGTCGGCAATTTTCGCTTTCAGATCGTCGTCAGCCAGTGATCCAGTCAAGCTTTCGATCTGTGTGTAGCCCGCAGCTTTTAACGCATCGATTGCTGACGGGTGGATACCCTCTAACAGGAGGAACTTGATTTTTTTCTTGCTGGTCGAAGTCTTTGTCATGGGGAAGAGTGACTGAATTGATGAGGTCTAACTATGAAGGAAAACCGTCACGGACGAATAAGTATGCCGCTTGCCCGCCATCGCAAAATGGTTGAAATCCTGCACTCGTCAGCATCTTAAGTGCGCAAGCCGATGCGTTGGCCCCCGTCGATCAGCTTGCAAGGGGCCCATTCCAGGTGTGCGCGGTGAGCCGACTGATCTCAACCTGGGGTGAGTTTGGATGCATAACCACGGCGGCCAAATGGTTGACTAACTTAGTCGGGTATCAAAATTTATAGTTGACTAAAATAGTCCACTATTCTCATTGCGTTTGAAAGGTAAGCAGTCATGGCAATCACTTTGACGGAAAAAGCAGCGAAAAAAATCCAGGCGCAGCTGGCGAAAAACGGCAGCGGGGTGGGCTTGCGCCTGGGCATAAAAAAAGTCGGCTGTAACGGTTTTGCCTACACTTTTGACTACGCCGCCGAAGCGCTGGCTGGCGACCAGGTGTTCGAGTCGCACAACACGATGCTGGTGGTTGATGCTGTCAGCCTGCCATTTATCGATGGTTCACACCTTGATTTCGTCAAAGACGGATTCAATGAAAGTTTCAAGTTCGACAACCCCAACGCCCAGGGTGAATGCGGTTGTGGTGAAAGCTTCAATCTAAAAAAATAACCAACACCAAGCCGTAAATGGTCACTGGGGACGCGCATGAGCGTGGCCTGGAAAATAACCTGAGGTAAGTTCAATGAGTGCAGTACTGCAAAACTTGGTCAACCAGCCCTATAGGCATGGTTTCGTCACCGACATTGAATCGGATGTCGCGCCGAAGGGTCTCAATGAAGACATCATTCGGATGATTTCGAGCAAGAAAAAAGAGCCCGAATGGCTGCTCGAATTTCGCCTCAAGTCCTATCGGGCCTGGCTCGAAATGACCGAGCCCGAATGGCAAAACTGTCACCACCCGAAGATCGATTATCAGGCGATCAGCTACTACGCCGCGCCCAAGATCAAAGCCAAGTTAAACAGTATCGACGAGGTCGATCCTGAGTTGCTGCGCACCTTCGAGAAGCTCGGTGTGCCGCTGCATGAGCGCATGGCGCTGGCGGGCGTTGCGGTCGATGTGATTTTTGACAGTGTCTCGGTCGCCACTACCTATAAACACAAGCTGGCCGAAGTTGGCGTCATTTTCTGCTCGATGTCGGAAGCGGTGCTGGAGCATCCCGAGCTGGTGCAGAAGTATCTGGGCACCGTGGTGCCCACCGGCGATAACTTTTACGCGGCGCTCAATTCGGCGGTATTTACCGACGGCTCGTTCTGTTTTATTCCCAAGGGTGTCAAGTGCCCGATGGATTTGTCGACCTACTTCCGTATCAACACCGAAGAGTCAGGGCAATTCGAACGCACGCTGATCATCGCCGAGGAGGGGGCGTCCGTGTCCTACCTGGAAGGTTGTACCGCGCCCGCGTTCAGCACCAATCAGCTGCATGCGGCGGTGGTCGAACTGGTGGCCCTTGACAATGCAGACATCAAGTATTCAACCGTGCAGAACTGGTATGCGGGCGACGCAAACGGCGTGGGCGGCATTTACAACTTTGTCACCAAGCGGGGCCTGGCCAAAGGTGTCAACGCGCGTATTTCGTGGACCCAGGTCGAGACCGGTGCGGCGATCACCTGGAAGTATCCCTCGGTGGTTTTGCTGGGTGACAACTCGATCGGTGAGTTCTATTCGGTGGCGGTGACCAACAACTACCAGCAAGCCGATACCGGCACCAAGATGATCCACATTGGAAAAAATACGCGCAGCACGATTGTCAGCAAAGGCATTTCCGCCGGCAAGTCGAACAACAGCTACCGGGGTCTGGTCAAGATTGCGGCTGGCGCCACTGGCGCGCGCAATTACTCACAGTGCGATTCGATGCTGATTGGCGAAGAGTGCGGCGCCAACACCTTCCCTTATATCCAGGTACTCAACAACAGCGCCCAGGTTGAACACGAGGCGTCCACCTCAAAAATCGGTGAAGACCAGATGTTCTATTTTGCCCAACGCGGTGTCGATGCCGAGGCCGCTGTGTCGATGATCATCAATGGCTTCTGCAAAGACGTGTTTCAACAATTGCCCCTGGAGTTTGCAGTCGAGGCGACCAACCTCCTGAGCTTCAAACTGGAAGGAAGTGTCGGATGATTTACCCGAATAGCAAAGTATTACTCGAAGTGCGTGGACTGTGCGCGAGCGTCAATGGCGTCGAAATTCTGAAGGACCTTGACTTCACCGTCAAGAGCGGTGAAGTCCACGCCATCATGGGTCAAAACGGTTCTGGCAAGAGCACCTTCACCAAGGTTCTTGCGGGCCATCCGGCCTATGAAGTGACCAGCGGCAGCGCGCTGTTCGAAGGCCAGAACCTGTTGGCGCTGAAACCCGAAGAACGCGCGCGAGCCGGCTTTTTCCTGGCCTTTCAATATCCAATCGAGGTACCCGGCGTCGTCAACAGCCAGTTCCTGCGCCTGACGTACAACACGCATCAACAGCAGCGCGGCAAGGAAGAGCTCGACCCGCTGGAGTTTGATGACCTGGTGCGCGAGAAGATGAAGTTGCTGGAAATGAATCCTGAGTTTCTTGACCGCAGCGTCAACGAAGGTTTTTCTGGCGGCGAAAAAAAACGCAACGAGATACTGCAGATGGCGCTGCTCGAACCCAGGCTGGCCATGCTTGATGAGACCGATTCCGGCCTTGATATCGACGCGCTCAGAATCGTGACCCACGGTGTGAACCAGCTCGCCACGCAAGACAACGCGGTGGTGATGGTGACGCACTATCAGCGTCTGCTGAACTATATCGTTCCCGATTATGTGCACGTGATGGATGCCGGCCGCATCATCAAGACTGGCGGCAAGGCGCTGGCGCTTGAGCTTGAGTCACGCGGCTATGAGTGGGTCAGCGCCGAGCACAAGGCTGCGGCGAGTGTGACCGCATGATTGATGCCACCGCACCGACTCCGGCGATTGCCGGGCCTTATCTTGAAAGCCTGTTGGCAGGACAGCCGCAGCGGGCGGCGAGCCCGTTGGCGTGGCTCAAGGCGCTGCGCGCGGAGGCGGTCGAGCGCCTGGGCGTTTTGAGGCTGCCCACCACGCGAGACGAGGAGTGGCGTTTCACCGATATTTCCCTGCTCGGAAAAACGTCGTTTGCGCCGGCGCTAGGCGCAAGCTGCCTGGAAGTGGCCGATGTGGCGCACTTTTTTATTGAAGAAGCGAACACCCGACTGGTGTTTGTGGACGGTATCTATGCACCGGAGTTGTCCTGTCCCAATGGAGGTAATGGTACCCACAGCGGCGTGGTGGTGTCCAACCTGACGGCAGCGATGGCTGCGCACGCGGCGACCATCAAGCCGCATCTCGGCCGACACGCACCTTTTACCAGGGATGCATTCGCCGCGCAAAACACCGCATTTCTGCACGATGCCGCAGTGGTCATCGTCCCGCGTGACGTATCGGTGGCAGCGCCAGTCCATTTGCTGTTTATTGCGACCCAAAAAGATGTTGTGAGTACCCCGCGCTGTCTGGTGCTTGCCGAGGCTGGCAGCGCCGTGACCGTGATCGAGGATTA
Source organism: Rhodoferax sp. (assembly GCA_036835225.1). Classification (GTDB taxonomy): domain Bacteria; phylum Pseudomonadota; class Gammaproteobacteria; order Burkholderiales; family Burkholderiaceae_C; genus Rhodoferax. Next base: position 5,462 of record DAITMI010000098.1, read on the forward strand.
CGTCGTGTTGTACCAGCCGCGTTGGCAAGAAGAAGCCCATTTCACCAACGCCGTGACCGAAATCGTACTGGAAGACAATGCGCAGGTGACGCACATCCGGGTCCAGCGCGAAGGCAGTAAAGCGTTTCATATTGCCAACTGCGCCGTGTCGCTTGGGCGCGCCAGCAACTACCAGTCGGTCAGCGTCGCGCTGGGCGCGCGCATTGCTCGCTACAACCTGAACGTGCTGCAAACGGCCGAGGGCGCCACCTGCGCGCTTGACGGGCTGGCGCTGATCTCCGGCAGGCAGCTGGCCGACACCCATAGCTGCATCGACCATGCCAAGCCCCACGGCAGCAGCCGCCAGCTGCACAAATGCATCGTCGGCGGCAGCGCCCATGCTGTCTTCAACGGCAAGGTCATGGTGCGCGAAGGCGCGCAGCGTACCGACGCGCAGCAGACCAACCGCAACCTGCTGTTGACCGCCAAGGCGCACATCGATACAAAACCGCAGCTCGAGATTTTTGCTTCCGATGTCAAATGTACGCACGGCGCAACCGTCGGCCAGCTCGACAGCGAAGAGGTGTTTTATCTGCAAAGCCGCGGGCTGACCGAGGCAGCGGCCCGAAACCTGCTGACCTATGCGTTCGGTGCCGAGATCATCGACCGCATTCCCATCGCCTCGCTCAAGCGGCAACTTGAGCAGACGGTGCTCGAACAAACAACAGGTCTGCCATGAACGCCCTGCAAGCGGTACGCAAAACGCCCGTGGTGCCAGGCCTTGACGTCGAACGGATTCGCGCCGATTTCCCCATCCTCAAGCTGCAGGTCAACGGCAAGCCGCTGGTCTACCTCGACAATGCCGCATCGAGCCAGATGCCGCAGCAGGTCATTGATCGGCTGGTGCGCTACCAGACCACGCAGCACGCCAATATCAACCGTGCAGTGCATACCCTGTCCGAGATCGCGACCAACGAGTATGAGCAGGCGCGGCGCAAGCTGCAGCATTTCATCCATGCGCGTGAAGAGCGCGAAGTGATCTTCACCAGCGGCACCACCGATGCCATCAATCTGGTGATGCACGGCTACGGCCGCAAGTTCATCGGGCCCGGCGACGAAATTATCCTGACCACGATGGAGCACCATTCCAACATCGTGCCGTGGCAGATGCTGGCCGAAGAAAAAGGCGCGACGATTCGTGTGGTGCCGATCAACGACGCGGGTGAGCTGATGCTCGACGACTACGAGAAGTTGTTCAACGATCGCACCAAATTCGTCAGCGTGATGCACGTCTCGAACGCGCTGGGAACGATCAACCCGATCAAGCAGATGATCGCCTTTGCCCATGCGCGCGGCGTGCCGGTACTGGTCGATGGCGCGCAGGCCGTGCCGCACATGCAGGTCGATGTACAGGAGCTTGACTGCGACTTTTACGCTTTTTCGGGTCACAAGCTGTGCGGCCCGACCGGCATCGGAATTCTCTACGGCAAGGCTGCATTGCTGGAGCGGATGCAGCCCTTCAAAGGCGGTGGCGACATGATCATGTCGGTGACATTTGAAAAAACCACCTACAACACGATTCCGCATAAATTCGAGGCCGGAACGCCACCCATTGCGGCCGCCATCGGACTGGCCGCCGCAGTGGATTATTTGTCGGCCATCGGCATGGACGCCATTGCTGACCACGAACTCGACCTGCTCAATTACGCCAGCGAGGAGATGGTCCGGCTGCCGGGCGTGCGCATTATCGGCACCGCAAAAAACAAGGCCGCCGTGCTGTCATTCACTGTTGATGGTGTGCATCCACACGACATCGGGACACTGCTCAATCAGGATGGCGTCGCAGTGCGCACCGGACATCATTGCGCGCAGCCGGTGATGCAGCGCTTCAAGCTGCCGGCCACCTCACGCGCCTCGTTTGCGTTTTACAACACCTTGGCCGAAGTCGACGCCCTGGTCGCCGGCATTCGTAGCGTGCAGAAAGTGTTTGCGTAATGGCCGATCCAAGAGCCTTGTATCAAGAGGTCATCCTCGACCACAACAGGAAGCCACGCAATTACGGCACGCTGGCGCACGCCAGTCACCAGGCGGCGGGCCACAACCCGCTGTGCGGCGACCACATCGACGTGGCGCTCAATCTTGGTGGCGAATACATCGACCACATCGCGTTTCAAGGCGCATCGTGTGCAATCTGCAAGGCGTCGGCGTCGATGATGACAGTGGCCGTCAAGGGCAAGACCCGGGCCGAGGCAGAAACACTGATTCACGAATTTACCGCCATGTCGACCGGCAAGCTCGATCTGGGCAGTGATCACCACATCGGGCGGCTGGTGGTGTTTGCCGGAATAGCCGACCTGCCGGTGCGCGTCAAATGCGCGATTTTGCCGTGGCACACGCTGCATGCCGCATTAAACGTCATTGAGAGCACATCGACCGAGGCGAAACAAGATCCGATGCAGGTAACGATCGGGGATGCATGAAGATGAAAATAATTTCCCCCCATAGCGTACACAGAGCTTCACGCCGGACGCAGGGCTAATTCACCAGTAATGACGGCAACTAAACCACTTTGGAGAATGAACATGACGGATGCGCAGACAAGAATCAACCAGCAAGTGACGACCAACCCGGTCGTGCTTTACATGAAGGGTACGCCGCAGTTCCCGCAGTGCGGCTTCTCCGGCGCGGCGATCAAGATGCTCAGGGCATGCGGCGGACCGAGTCTCTTCACGGTAGACGTGCTGGCCGACCCGGAAATTCGGGATGGCATCAAGTCCTACGGCAACTGGCCGACCATTCCGCAGCTTTATATCAAGGGCGAATTTGTGGGTGGTTCCGACATCATGCGCGAGATGTTCGAGCAAGGCGAACTGCAACAATTGCTGCAGGCAGCAGAGGGATAAGTTTGAGGGAATCAACATGCCAAAAATTGCTGAAATCGAAGATACCCCCAACCCGAATGCGGTGAAGTTCACGCTTCATGAGCCGCTGACCTGGGGCATTTCGCATTCCTACGAGAACGCAATCCAGGCCCAGGACGATGCGCTCGCCTCCACGCTGTTCGACATTGAGCACGTAAGCAATGTGTTTTACGTGGATCGCTGGCTCACCGTGACGCAGGATGGCGGCGCCGACTGGCCCGAGCTGGTGCGCCTGATTGCCGTGCCATTGCGCGCCGCGCCGGCGGCGGCCGCGCAGTCCGCCGCTTCAGTTTTCGCAGCGCGCACGGCAATTGCCGACCTTAATGTAGAAGATCAGGAGCGGCTTGAGCATATCAACGTGCTACTGGATGCCCAGATACGCCCCTATCTGAAAAGCGATGGCGGCGATCTGCATGTGGTGGGCCTGGCCGGCAACCTACTCAGCGTGCACTACCAGGGCGCATGCGGCACCTGTCCAAGCTCGATATCCGGCACGCTCAAAGGCATCGAGAACCTGGTTCGAACCATAGAGCCGGACATCGAAGTCGTGGCTGTTTAGATTAGCAATCGCTGTTCTATTCCACGGCTACTTTCCCACGGTTAGTTGCGCTAGTGTCCGACTGGCAAAAAACTTGATAAGACTAAAGAATCGCATGAGTCAAAATTTCACGGCGCGAGCCATCGAAAAATCTGTTTTACAGGCACCGACCCCGACAGATGAAGCACAGATGCTAGAACAGGGGTTTACCGAGCAGGACTGGCGCCGACTCCTGATCAGCTTGGGGGAGAATCCCGATAGAGCGGGCCTGGTAGAAACACCGTCCCGCGTTGCAAAAGCCTGGAAGCACTGGACTTCCGGCTATGCCAAAGACCCGGCTGAATGTCTAAAAGTATTTGAAGACGGGGCGCAGGAGTACAACGAACTCATCGTGCTACGCGGCATTCCTGTGTACAGCCATTGCGAGCACCATCTAGCGCCTTTCTTTGGCAGCGCGACGATCGGCTATGTTCCCAACGGGAAAATAGTAGGCTTGTCAAAGCTGACGCACCTGGTCGATTGCTTTGCCCATCGATTGCAAGTGCAAGAGCGACTCACCATCCAGATTGCCAATGCCTTGATGACGCATCTGGAACCGCAAGCCGTTGGCGTAGTCATTCGCTGTCGTCACCTGTGCATAGAAAGTCGCGGCATTCGCACCCAGGGAGAGGAAACCGTCACCTCATCCATGCTCGGCACACTGCAATCCAACCACGCACTGCGCGCGGAATTTTTCGCTGTGGAGCGTGAGGCGTAATTTTATTTCTGTAAAAGGCGGCATCGAATCCCAGTGCCGCGCTACTAATAAGGAGAGTCACATGTCATCCCATCCAACTGAGTTCCAAGGTTCCGTCATCGATGCACTGCGCGAGGCCATCGAGCGCCAAGTTCCTGACTCACGGGCCGAAGTGAACGGCGGCGGCGGCCATTACACCATCGAGGTCACGTCGCCCGCGTTCGCCGGCAAGAACATGCTGCAGAGCCAGCGCTTGGTGTACAGCGCTATCACCGATTTAATGAAAGGGGACATGGCGCCGGTGCATGCCGTCGACAGTCTGAAGACCCGGACACCCTGAGCAACG
>DAITMI010000099.1:0-9776 GCA_036835225.1 Rhodoferax sp.
CTACATCTCCACCGGCGGCGGCGCCTTCCTCGAGATGCTGGAGGGCAAGACACTGCCAGCGCTTGAGATTCTGCAACAGCGCGCCGCTGCGCACGTTGTGCAACACGCTATTAATTAAGTAGCAAGCAATGTAATTGAAACGGCCGCTGGATGCCGATCGTATTTAAAATTCAAGGAGATAGTCATGGCTTTTGTTTCCCTTCGCCAGGTGCTCGATCACGCGGCCGAGAACGGCTACGGTGTGCCGGCGTTCAATGTCAACAATCTGGAGCAAATTCTCGCCATCATGGAAGCGGCGCAGGAGACCGACAGTCCGGTCATTCTGCAGGCGTCGGCTGGCGCCCGCAAATACGCCGGTGAGGCCTACTTGCGCCACATGATGCTGGCTGCGGTAGAGACGCACCCCGACATTCCGGTGGTGGTGCATCTGGACCACGGCGCCTCGCCGGCCGTTTGCATCCAGTCGATACGTTCCGGTTTCAGCAGCGTGATGATGGACGGCTCACTGATGGAAGACGCCAAAACGCCGTCCAGCTATGAGTACAACGTGGCCATCACGCGCCGCGTGTGTGACATGGCGCACCCGGTTGGCGTGTCCGTGGAGGGTGAACTCGGCTGTCTCGGGTCACTCGAAACCGGTGAGGCCGGTGACGAAGACGGCTCGGGTGCCGAAGGCAAGCTGACGCACGACATGATGCTGACCGACCCGGTGCAGGCCAAAGACTTCGTGGCCCGGACTGCCGTGGACGCGCTGGCCATTGCGATTGGTACCAGCCACGGCGCCTACAAATTCACCCGCAAGCCCACGGGCGACATCCTGGCGATTGACCGCATTGCGGCGATTCACGCGCAGATTCCCAACACCCATCTGGTGATGCACGGCTCTTCCAGCGTGCCGCAGGAATGGCTGGAAATCATTCGCCAGTTTGGTGGGGACATCAAGGAAACCTACGGCGTGCCGGTGGAAGAAATCCAGCGTGGCATCAAAAGTGGCGTGCGCAAGATCAACATCGATACCGATATCCGGCTGGCCATGACCGGCGCCATGCGCCGGGTATTCGCGCAGCAGCCCAGCGAGTTTGATCCGCGCAAGGCCCTGGCGGCCGCCAAAACGGCGGCGCGTGGCATTGTCAAGGCGCGTTTCGAGGCCTTTGGCTGCGCCGGCATGGGCAGCCGCATCAGGCCTGTCGGTATGGAGGCCATGAGTGCCCGTTATGCCTGAGGGTCGGGGAATTCCCTGACCAGATGGCGGCGACCCCGGCCGCTGAAACATCAGAATTCAGTTAAATTAGCGAAGACTGATATACATTGTCTTTTTCCAACCTACGATCCAGGAGACTGTCCATGAATTTTCCCCCCATCCTCATCGCTGTCATTGCGCTGGTTTCAGCACCCGCGTTCGCCAACAAGGAGCTCGCCAGCCAGAAGGCCTGCATGGCGTGCCATGCAACCGATAAAAAACTGGTGGGCCCTGCCTACCAGGACGTTGCCAAAAAATATGCCGGCCAGAAGGACGCCGAGGCCAACCTGATTGCCAGCATCAAGAAAGGCGGCTCCGGCAAATGGGGTCCGATTCCCATGCCGGCACAGGCCGGCTTGAGTGATGCCGACGCGGCGACGCTGGCTGCCTGGGTACTCGCTGGCGCCAAGTAGGCGACAAAAGGGCAGGTGGCCCGGGTCAAGCGCTGGCCCGCCGGATCACACGGGAATGCGGGAGCCGGCCTGCCCTGCGCCGGACTCAGCTCAGGATGACCACGTCATGCTTGGGTAGTCCGGTCCGGAACAGCTGAATGCCGCTTTCAGGCAAGGCGCTGCACCTCAGCACCCGTTAACCGAATTTTTCCAGAAGGTGGGCCGCGCGTTCCACCTCGGCCATGGCCTGGGCATCGGATTCGGATTCCTGGACGGCCTCCATCAGGGAGCAGGCCATCATTCGGTAAAAAGTCTTGTCCATGGCCTTGCGTGCGGCAGACATCTGGAGCGCCACGTCTTCACAAGACCGCCCGCTCTGGATCATCTCGATCAGCCCTCGCACCTGGCCTTCGACGCGACGCAGGCGGTTAAGCACATCCTTCTGGTGATCTTCACGATAGGAGGAAGCCGGGACGGGAGCCTCGGTGCGACGCGGAGTGCCTTTGGTTGCCATGGAAATCCATTGTTGCGATGGTGGAGCCGCTCTGATTTTGCCAGATCGTCGCCTGCGCGACGACGCCTGCCTGTTGTTGTTTAAATACCATACCCCGTAGGGTATAGGGTTGCTCCCAGTGTTCGCGAAATGATTGTTGACGCACTATCGCTGCACATTGGCGAACAGGAACTTCCTGCTGCTGATGTCGAAACGCCTTTCGACAACAAACCTATTTACTGAACAAGGAACTGCAAGTGAATGCCCTGACAAAATTTCTCAAATGGGTGCCCGTGGTGGCGGTCATGATGTTGACCGGATGCGGCACGATCAGCACGATGGGCAAGCTTGAAAACGGCGCCGGTGCCGAAGCCAGCAAGATGTGGGATCGCTGGATTGAAGCGGACGGTGACATCGCGGTGGCTACCACCTGGGAGCGCAAGGTGAAGGCCGGTGTGACGGTCAACGACATCGAGCAGGTCTTCGCCCAGATCTCGGCGGAAAGAAACATGAAGAGCGTGGGTGAACTGCCTCTGTCCAAGGAGCTCGAGGCGCGTACCGGAACCAAACAAAAATTCCTCAAGGTCTACTCCTTTTGCACGCCCGTGACGGCTCGCATGATGGTGGACTTCAGTCCGCACATGGCGGCCTATCTGCCTTGCCGCCTGACGGTGGTTGAGCGCGACGATGGCCTGTGGATATATACCCTCAACATGGACATGATGGTCAAGATGGGGCGCAAGCTTCCCTCTCCATTGAAAGAGGAGGCATGGAAGGTCCGCGAAACCATCTACCAGATGCTGGATCGTGGCGCCAAGGGCGAGTTCTGAGCGATTGATGCGTTGATATCCATAACTAGTACACAGGAGACAGTAGATGACCACGTCAAAAACAGCCAAGGCAGCAAAAAGAGCAGTTCGTAATCTGGCCGCGTTTGCCATCATTGCAGGCCCCCTGACAGCGGCCATGGCCACCAACGGCTACTTTTCACATGGCTTTGGCATCAAAGCCAAGGGCATGGGAGGGGTCGGCATCGCTCTGCCGCAGGATGCCATGGCGGCAGCGACCAATCCGGCAGGCATGGTGGATGCGGGCAGCCGTGTCGACTTCGGTGCAGACCTGTTCATGCCGGACCGGACGGTCACGTACACGTCCGCGTATCAGGGTGTCGCTGCCGGTGACTACCGCAGCGGGCAGCGCCACTTCGTGGTCCCGGATTTTGGCTATAACCGCATGATCGCCAGCGACCTTGCGGCCGGCGTGGTGGTGTATGGCAATGGCGGCATGAACACCAACTATGGCACCAATCTCATCACCTCGGCGGGCTCCCATACCTATACCAACCTGGAGCAATTGTTCATTGCCCCGACCATTGCGAAAAAGATTGGCAACCATTCGTTCGGCGCGTCGTTGAATCTCGTTCGCCAGACCTTCGAGGCCAAGGGCCTGGAGGCCTTCGACAATGCCAATAACAGCCGTTATGTAGGCTCGGTGACCAACCGTGGCAAGGATGTCTCAACCGGGTTGGGTTTCAAGCTCGGCTGGACAGGCCAGGTATCGCCAACGGTCACCTTGGGCGCGGTCTATCAGAGCCGTACCAAGATGTCGAAGTTCGACCGATACAAAGGCCTCCTGGCCGAGGAAGGTGGCTTCGACATTCCTGAGAGTTATGGTTTTGGGGTGGCGTTCAAAGCCACGCCCAAGACCACCGTGGCGGTTGACCTGAGCCAGATCAATTACGGCAGCATCAAGTCCGTCGCGAACCCCGGTGCGCTCTTTCCGGCGGTCTCAGGAACCCCCATGGGCCCCGCCAACGGTTCCGGCTTTGGCTGGACCGACATGACGGTTCTCAAACTCGGCGTGTCGCATGAATACAGCAAGAACCTGACCCTGCGTGCGGGCTACAACCTCGGCAAGATGCCGATCAACAGCCAGAACACGTACTTCAATATTCTGGCGCCGGCCACTGTCGAGCAGCATGTGACGCTCGGCGCTACGTGGACACTGGCCGACAAGTCGGAGTTGAGTCTGAGCTACATGCATGCGTTCAGCAAAGGCATCGCCGGCGTTTCGAACGGCAATGGCCAGTCCGTCGCGGGTTATCCGGTTGATCTCAAAATGAAGCAGAACGCCATCGGCATCGCCTATGGCTGGAAGTTGTAAACAGCAGGTCTGAAAGGGGCGAAGGTGCAAACGTTCGGCCTTCAAGCATGGAGGATCGTCCAGTTGCACGAAAAGCCGTCTGGCGCTCAGGTCGTATAGGATGCCCGGCAGCATCCGGCGACGTTTGCGCGACACGGCCCCTTGCTGTACGCTTGTATGCCATGAGCACATCAACCTTCCCCCTGCTCCTCTTGTTGATTGGCGCATCTGCCGGCGCGCAAGTGCCGGCCCTGTACGAGGGCGCTGATCTCAAACTGGGAGAGCGGCTGATTGCGGAACACAAGTGTGCTGCATGTCATCGGCAAAAAGTGGGGGGCGATGGCAGCGCCATTTACCGACCCGCCGGGCGTGTCAATGCGCCGGGTGCCTTGCGCGGCATGGTGGAGTCGTGCAATACCGAGTTGAACCTTGGGCTGTTTCCTGAGGAGGTGACGGCGATCTCGGCCGTCCTGAATCGGGACCACTATCGCTTCAAGTAGCGTGATTGACCCCGGTGGTGGTGAAAACCCTCGAAATTGATATCGCATTATCATTTATATTCGTGTATACGGATATTCGGAATCTAAAAAGAACGAGTCACCCGTTCCCGGACGTATTCGGGCATGCCGGTCGTACGGAGGGTGTGGGGGGGCGTCGTGAGGCGCTGGTCTTTCGCTGCACGGCAGCCAAGTTCGCAGTGCGGGTGGACGAAGCGCTCCGCTTCTGAATCGTCGGTGAGTTGGAGCAGGAAAAAGCGGACGCGGGTTGACGCTGCAGACCCGGAGGGAGATTGCAGCGGTGATCCGGTTATTAATCAAAAGGAAACTGTGTGAACCAAGACGACTTGAGCTCAGGAAGAATCCTGAAGGCACCCGAGAGCTTTTTGAGCCGGGACGGCATCAAAACTGTTGTCGCAGAGGCCCGCCACGGGCGTCGCGACTTCATTCGCAGCGCCTTTGCCGCTGCAGCAGCGGGGCTGACCGTGCCGGCTGCGCTGGCACAGGGAAATCCGGTGCCAGCCGAAGGCGGCGATCCCAACATCCTGAACCTGCCCGAGCACAGCAAGGGCCTGGGCCAGCCCGTGGCCTCCGATGGCGGCTATGGCAAGCCGTCCAAATATGAGGTGAATGTTCAGCGCCGCCAGAGCCCGGGCCTGACCCAGACCCCGCAGGCTTCGGTGTCGTTTGCGCCGCTGCAGTCGCTGTTCGGCATCGTCACCCCCAGCGGCCTGCACTTTGAGCGGCATCATCAGGGCTGGTGGGACGTGGATCCTTCCAAGCACCGCCTCATGATCAACGGCATGGTCAAGTCGCCCAGGGTGTTCACGCTGGACGAAATCATGCGCCTGCCTTCGGTGTCGCGTTTTCACTTTATCGAGTGCGGCGCCAATACGGCGGTCGAGTGGGGCAATGTGGCGGTGCCGACAGTCCAGTACACCCATGGCATGGTTTCGTGCAGCGAGTTCACCGGCGTGCCGCTGATCACCTTGCTCGAGATGGCGGGGGCCGACCTCAAGAGCGGCAAGTTTGTGCTCGCCGAAGGCGCCGATGGCTCCTCCATGACGCGCACCATTCCCATGAGCCTGATCAAGTCCGGCGAAGTGTTCGTGGCCTACGGCCAGAACGGTGAAATGCTGAGGCCCGAGCAGGGCTATCCATTGCGCCTGATCGTGCCGGGAGTGCAGGGTGTGAGTTGGGTCAAGTACCTGCGCCGCTTGGAGGTGGGTGACAAACCCTATGCCGCCAAGGATGAAGCGATTCACTATATCGATTTGCAGCCTGACGGCACGCATCGGCAGTACACCAGCATCCAGGAGTGCAAGAGCGTCGTGACCACGCCGTCGGGCGGGCAGGTCTTGCTGGACAAGGGCTTCTACAACATCAGCGGTCTGGCCTGGTCGGGGCGGGGCAAGGTCAAGCGGGTGGACGTGTCGGTGGACGGCGGACGCAATTGGCGTACCGCGCGGCTGGAGTCGCCGGTGCTGACAAAAGCGCTGACCCGGTTCAGCCTCGACTGGGTGTGGGATGGCAAACCCGCCATCATTCAAAGCCGCGCCATGGATGACACCGGTTACGTCCAGCCGAATTACAAGCAGCTTCGCGCAGTGCGCGGCACGCGCTCCATCTATCACAACAATGCCATCCAGTCCTGGTTGGTTCAGGAAAACGGCGAGGTGAAAAATGTCCAGGTTTCATAAAGCAGTCGTGACTGTCGCCATGCTTGCTGCGGTGAGCTTGGCGGGCGCACAGACCGGCGCCAACTATCCGGGTGTGGGACGCGCTGCGACGCCCAAGGAGGTTGCTGCCTGGGATATCGATGTGCGACCGGACTTCAAGGGTCTGCCGCCAGGCTCGGGGACGGTCGCCAAAGGGCAGGAAGTCTGGGAAGGGAAATGTGCGTCCTGCCACGGAGTGTTTGGCGAGTCAGGCGAAGTGTTCAGTCCCCTGGTCGGCGGTACCACGGCCGAGGACATCAAAAAAGGGCGTGTCGCCAACCTCACGACGACAACCTACCCGGGGCGCACCACCCTGATGAAGGTGTCCACACTCTCGACCTTGTGGGACTATATCAATCGTGCCATGCCATGGACGGCCCCCAAGTCGCTCACGACCGAGGAAGTCTATTCGGTGACGGCCTTTCTGCTGAACCTGGGAGGCATTGTTCCGGACAACTTCACGCTCTCCGACAAGAACATGGAGGAAGTACAAAATCGCCTGCCCAACCGCAATGGCATGACGACACGGCATGCGATGTGGCCAGGCAACGAACTTGGCGGTAGCGTCAAGCCTGACACCAACAATGTGGCCTGCATGAAAAACTGTGCGCCGGAGCCCAAAGTAGCGTCCTTCCTGCCGGACTTTGCGCGCAATGCACATGGAAATCTTGCGGAGCAAAACCGGCCGGTTGGACCTCAGCGTGGTGTCGATACGACCCGGCCGGAGGGCAAGGCGCTGGTGCCGGGCGCAGCAGCGGCGGCTGAGGCTGCGCCTGTCGCGCAGAAAGCGGCCGAGGCGGTGCCCGCCAAACCAGCCGCCAGGACCGACCCGGCTGGTGTTGACGGCAAGGCGGCGATGGCTTTGACGCAGAAATACAGTTGTACGGCTTGTCATTCCATTGACAAAAAGATCATCGGCCCCAGTTTCCTGGACATTGCCAAGAAGCATGCCGGAAAGACCGAGTATCTCGCGGGGAAGGTGAAGGCAGGCGGCGTCGGGGTTTGGGGGGCCATGCCCATGCCGGCGCAGACCTTGAGCGATGCGGAAGCCAAGACCATTGGTGCTTGGCTGGCTTCGGGTGCAGGAAAATGAAGGCCGGGAAAATACCAGTGCACGGCTTGTATTCTTATATTAGTATTTACTTGATCAAGGAGATTTAACATGCAAACACGTCGCGAGACACTCAAACAGGGCGCCATCGTTGCGGGCCTGCTGGCATCCACGGGCTTGTTCCCTCAGTATGCAATGGCGGCCTACAACAAGCCTGCGTTCGAAGCCAAGACGCTGGCCGAGGTCCTGAAGGCACTGGGTGCGGGCGCACCGGTCGAAAGCAAGGATGTCACCATTGGCGGCCCCGACATTGCTGAAAACGGCGCCGTGGTTCCCTTGACCGCCGGCACCACCCTGCCCGGTGTGAAGCAGATTCTGATTCTGGTCGAGAAGAATCCGGCAGCCCTGGTGGCGCTGTTCAATGTGACCGACAGCGTCGAGGCAAGCTTCGCCACCCGCACCAAGATGGGCCAGTCTTCGGACGTGTACGCCGTCGCAGTGATGGCTGACGGCAAGGCGCTTTATGCAAAAAAAGAAGTCAAGGTCACGCTTGGCGGTTGCGGCGGCTGATTCCCACCGTTTTTTTTGAACAATTCAATACTGATTCAGGAGTAAGAAAATGGCAGATCCGATGCGCATTCGCGCCCAAGCAGCTGGCGACAAGGCAACCGTCCGTGTTTTGATGAGCCACGAGATGGAGTCCGGTCAGCGCAAAGACGCTGCAGGTAAAACCGTGCCCGCCTGGCATATCCAGGAAGTGACCGCCACGCACAATGGCAAGACCGTCATGACGGCGGAGTGGGGCCCGGCGGTTTCCAAGAACCCTTTCCTGCAGTTCACCGTCAAGGGTGCCAAGGCCGGCGATAAAATCGGCGTGAGCTGGAAAGACAACAAGGGCGAAAACAGGGCTGACGAAGCAACGGTCTCCTGAGTTTTCAGGTTCTGTGTTGAGAGTGGAGAAGGGCATGCTCTTCTCCATTTGCGTTTGGCTTCATAACAAATTCAAGAGGTGACAATGACACAAGCAAAACTACTGATCACGGCCGTCCTGGCTGCCGTGATGGTCGGCAACGTGTGGGCGCAGAAGTCTGCGGCAGAGGGCATTGCTGAATACCGTGCCATGCTGCAGGACGGCAACCCGGCAGAATTGTTTGAAGCCAAGGGCCAGGAGCTCTGGAAACAGAAACGCGGTGTCAAAACAGCATCGCTTGAAAAGTGCGACCTGGGCAAGGGTCCTGGCGTGGTCAAGGGGGCCTTCGTGGAATTGCCGCGTTATTTTGCGGATACCAAGCGCGTGCAGGATCTGGAATCGCGCCTGCTCACCTGCATGGAAACCCTGCAGGGCTTCAATGCTGCCGAAATTGCCAAGACGCCTTTCGGCAAGGGCGAGCAAAACAACGTGACGGCGCTGGCGGCCTGGATATCGGCGGAATCCAAAGGCATGAAATTCAACCTGCCGCAGGACCATGGGCAGGAAAAAACCATGTACGAAGTGGGCAAGCGGCTCTTCTTCGCCCGTGGTGGCACCCACGACTTTTCCTGCGCCTCCTGCCATGGAGCGGACGACAAGCGCATCCGTTTGCAGGACCTGCCCAACCTGACCAAACAGCCGGGCGCTGGCAATGGTTTTGGTGCCTGGCCGGCCTACCGCGTCTCCAACGGGCAGCTGTGGGGCATGCAACTGCGTCTGAACGATTGCTACCGGCAGCAACGCTTTCCTTACCCCCTGTTTGGTAGCGATGCGACCATCGCACTCGGTGTCTATATGGGTGTCAACGGCAAGGGCGGCGAGTCGATTGCCCCGGCCCTCAAGCGTTAAGGAGACAGCAGCATGAAAAAAACCATCAAATACCTTGTTCCGGCCCTCGCAATTTTTCTGGCTGGCTGTGCTGTCATGCCTTCCAGTGCGGATTTGGACAAACTGGCGGCTGACATCGCCAAGGCGTCGTTCCGTGACGAGGGTCAGGCCAAAGTTGATCGCCTGGTCCAGGATGATGCCAACCGTGAATGCAGCGCCGCCGATGTGGCCGGCAAGCCGATTGATCAAAAAGTGGCCCAGGCCATAGAAGCCGCGAACCTGAAGACCATCAAGTGGCCGTCAGACGGGAAATTTCTGGGCGACTGGGCAGCGGGCGAGAAAGTCGCCCAGGACGGACGCGGCATGACATGGACCGACAAGGCCGGTTCGGTCAACGGCGGCAACTGCTACAACTGCCATCAGATCAGCAAGCAGGAGATTTCCT
>DAITMI010000100.1:0-9710 GCA_036835225.1 Rhodoferax sp.
TTTCCAAATACGGCGGCAACATGGGCACGGAAGGCTCGGTGGCGTTCCAGTTCAAACATTGCGGCCAGCTGATTTTTGCCCCCGGTACGAGCGAAGACAAGGTCATGGAAGTGGCGCTGGAAGCCGGTGCCGAGGACGTGATCACCGACGACGACGGTGCCATTGAGGTATTGACCGCTTATGCCGACTTCGAGGCGGTGAAGAACGCGCTGGAAGCGGCCGGTCTGACGCCGGAAATGGCCGAGGTCACCATGCGCCCGGAGAACCCGATTGAACTCACTGGCGACGATGCGGTGCGCATGCAAAAACTGCTGGATGTGCTGGAGGAGTTGGACGACGTGCAGGCGGTGTACCACAACGCCCAGATTGATAGCGCCGCGCTATGAACATCCTCGTCATTGGCGGCGGTGGCCGTGAACATGCGCTGGCCTGGAAGTTGGCGCAGTCGCCCAAGGTGCAAACCATTTACGTGGCGCCCGGTAACGCGGGGACCGCCCTGGACGCGCGGCTGGAGAACGTCGATATCACGGGCGTCCACGAACTGCGCGAATGGGCACTTGCGAAAAAAATAGCGCTGACCGTGGTGGGGCCGGAAGGTCCGCTGGCGGCCGGTGTGGTTGATGAATTTCGCAAGCATGGCCTGCGCGTGTTTGGCCCTACCCAGGCGGCCGCCCAGTTGGAGAGCTCCAAGGCGTTCTCCAAGGCCTTCATGAAGCGGCATGGGATTCCGACGGCGGAATATGACACCTTTTCTGACCCCGTGGCTGCGCATGCTTACCTTGAGAAAATGGGCGCGCCGATTGTGGTCAAGGCCGACGGCCTGGCAGCGGGCAAGGGCGTGGTGGTAGCCCTGACGCGGGCCGAAGCGCACGACGCGGTGGACTTCATGCTGGGGGACAACACCTTGGGCGTGAGCCATAACGAGGGTGGGGCGCGCGTCGTCATTGAGGAATTCCTGGCGGGTGAGGAAGCCAGCTTCATCGTCATGTGCGATGGCAAGAATGTGCTGCCGCTGGCTACCAGCCAGGACCACAAGCGCCTGCTGGACGGCGATCAGGGCCCCAACACCGGCGGCATGGGGGCGTATTCACCGGCGCCGGTGGTGACGCCCGATGTGCATGCCCGCGCCATGCGTGAAATCATTTTGCCCACGATCCGGGGCATGGAAAAAGACGGTATTCCCTACACCGGTTTCTTGTACGCCGGGCTGATGATTGATGCCAACGGCCACCCCAAAACGCTGGAGTTCAACTGCCGCATGGGCGATCCGGAGACCCAGCCGATTTTGATGCGCCTCAAGACCGATCTGGTAGACGTGATGCTGGCCGCCACCGAGCCGGGGCCGCATGGACGGCTTGATGCCATCGAGTTGCAGTGGGATCGCCGTACCGCCTTGGGCGTGGTCATGGCGGCACATGACTACCCGTTGCAGCCGCGCAAGGGTGATGTCATCACCGGTTTGCCCAAGGAAGAGGGCGATGCAGTTGTGTTCCATGCCGGCACCGCCATGAAAGACGGCGACATCGTCACGTCGGGCGGGCGGGTGTTGTGTGTCACGGTGCTGGCCGACAATGTCCGCCAGGCGCAGCAGCGCGCCTACGAAGTGGCCCTGGGTATTCATTTTGACGGCATGCAATACCGCACTGACATCGGCCATCGCGCCGCCAAGAACTAAAGCCGCATGACGACGCCAACTCTGAATATTTCGCGAACTGACGCGGTGCGTGCTTATCTGCAGCAGTTGCAAGCACGCATCACCTCGGCCATTGCCGAGCTGGATGGCACGGCGTTTTTGACGGACGCCTGGAAAAAGGTGCCCGGCGAGACACTGCAGGGCAGCGGCATTACCCAGATTCTGGAGGGGGGCCCGGTTTTTGAGCGTGCCGGCTGTGGTTTTTCGCAGGTACGCGGGCCCAGCTTGCCGCCCTCAGCCACGCAACACCGTCCCGAGCTGGCGGGCGCGCCATTCGAAGCCATGGGCGTGTCGCTGGTATTTCATCCGCGCAACCCCTATGTGCCGACGGTGCACATGAACGTGCGCATGTTGTCGGCCAAAGGGCGCGACGGCCAGGAGGTGTGCTGGTTTGGCGGCGGGATGGATTTGACGCCTTACTATGGTTTTGAGGCGGATGCGGTGCATTTCCATGCCAGCTGCAAAGCCGCGCTGGCGCCCTATGGCAGCGATAAATACCTGCGCTTCAAAACCTGGTGTGACGACTACTTCTATTTGAAACACCGCGCCGAGCAGCGCGGTGTCGGCGGCATCTTCTTTGATGACTTTTCCGAACTGGGTTTTGACGACAGTCTGGCCATGATGCAGTCGGTGGGGGATGCGTTTTTGACCGCTTACTTGCCCATTGTGGAGCGTCGGAAAAATTTGACCTACGGTGAACGGGAGCGCGCGTTTCAGCTCTACCGGCGTGGCCGCTATGTTGAGTTCAATCTGGTGTGGGATCGCGGTACGCACTTTGGCTTGCAGTCAGGTGGTCGCACCGAATCCATTCTGTTGTCCATGCCGCCGCTGGTGAGTTGGTCGTATCAAAATGTGCCTGAGGCCGGCACGCCGGAAGCAGATTTGTACACGCAGTTCCTGGTGCGCAAGGAGTGGGTTTGACCCCCACACAAGCCGTCGCGAAGCGAATCGGTGTGTTTGGCGGGGCGTTTGACCCACCCCACGCCGCGCACGTGGCGCTGGCGCAGGCCGCGGTGGTCGATTTGCAGCTTGATGAGCTGCGCGTTACCCCCACCGGGCAGGCTTGGCATAAAGCGCGGGCTTTGAGTGCCGCCCAGCACCGGCTGGCGATGGCGCGGTTGGCGTTTGCGGATCTGCCCCGCGTGGTCGTCGATCCCCGTGAAACCCAGCGCTCCGGCCCCAGTTACACGGTAGATACCTTGCGTGAGCTTCGGGCACAATGGCCGCAGGCCGAGTTGTTTCTCATCATGGGTGAAGACCAGGCCCAGGCCTTGCCAACTTGGCACGAATGGCAAGAGGTTTTGCAGCTTGCTATAATTTGTGTAGCTGAGCGCGAAGATTTGACGGGGGCCAGACCCCGATTTATTGCCCCAAAGGCTTATGAATCGCGTTTCAGGCGGCTGCAAGTACCAGCCATGCCTGTCAGCGCGACCGATATTCGGGCTCGAATTGCAGCGCATCAATGCGTTGCCCCACTGGTTTTTGAGCCAGTTGCGCGTTATATTGACGACCACCACCTTTACCAGACTATTTGATGACTACCACCACCGTTGCAAAAAAAGACATCCAAAAACTTCAGCGTGCCATCGTCGATGGCCTGGAAGACGTCAAAGCCCAAGACATCGTGGTGTTCGACACCGAACATCTTTCGGCCCTGTTCGAGCGGGTGATCATTGCCTCCGGCACGTCCAACCGGCAGACCAAAGCGCTGGCTGGCAGCGTGCGCGATGCGGTCCGGGACGCCGGTTTTCCCAAGCCCCGGGTTGAAGGAGAGACCAACGGCGAGTGGATCATTGTGGATTGCGGACAGGCCGTGGTGCACATCATGCAGCCCAATTTCCGTCAGTATTACAACCTGGAAGAATTGTGGGGCGAAAAGCCGGTGCGTCTCAAATTTGGTGCTGCCAAGCCGGGCGAGAAAGAGCTTGTCGCACCGGTCAAAGCTCCGAAAAAGGTGGTCGAACTGGAAGGTAACCTTAGGCGCTCCAATGCTGCCAAAAAGGGCGTAGCCGAAGCCTTCCCGTCCAAAGCACAAGTGAAGAAGACGCTGGCTGCCAAGTCCGCCGCCGCGAAAGCGCCCGCAAAAAGGACTGCCGTGAAGAAAGCACCAGCCAAGTCCACTGGCGTGGGTGCAGCGCAGAAAGCTGCCCCAAAGGCGGCGGTGAAAGTACCCCTGAAAAAAGTAACCGTGAACGCCCCGGCAAAGACTGCCGCGAAGAAGGCGCCGGCCAAGGCCCCGGCAAAAAAGGTGGCAGCCAAGAAGACGCCCGTGCGCAAAGCCTGACCGGGTCTTTGTGTGAGGCTGGTGATTGTGGCGGTGGGCCAGCGGGTACCTGACTGGGCGCAAACGGCGTGGGACGACTACGCCAAGCGCTTTCCATACGAACTCAAAGTCGAACTGAAAACCGTCAAGACGGAGCCACGCGGCTCCAAGACGGTTGAAACCCTGTACGCGGCCGAGCGTGCCCGCATCGAAGCCGTCATACCCAAAGGCTGCCGTATCGTGGCGCTGGACGAGCGGGGCACGACGCTGACGACCGCAGCGCTGGCGCACAAGCTCCAGCACTGGCAGCTGGAGAGTGACGATGTGGCCCTGGTCATCGGTGGGCCCGACGGGCTTGACCCGGCGTTCAAACAAGCGGCACATGAGCGTATCCGCTTGTCCGACTTGACGCTACCGCACGCCATGGTCCGGGTGCTGCTGATTGAACAGCTGTACCGTGCCTGGTCGATCAATGCCAATCACCCCTACCACCGTGAGTGATTTCATTTATCTTGCCTCGCAAAGTCCGCGTCGAAGCCAGTTACTCGATCAGCTGGGGGTGCGACATGAATTGCTGCTGCCCGGCGCGGATGAAGATGCCGAAGCGCTGGAAGTGGTGCTGCACAACGAGGCCCCGGCCGCCTACGTCAAACGGGTCACGCAACTCAAACTGAATGCAGCGCTAACGCGGCTGACGCGCCGGGGTTTGCCGACCGCGCCCGTGCTCTGCTCGGACACCACTGTGGCCTTCGGCCGCACCATTTACGGCAAACCCGCCAATGCGGCCGATGCCACACGCATGTTGACCGAGCTCTCCAACAAGACGCACCGTGTTCTGACCGCCGTGGCGCTGGGCACTGAGCGCAAACGTCGGCAAGCCTTGTGTGAGTCGCGCGTCACGTTTGCTGAAATGAGTCGAACCCAGATTAAAGCTTACGTTGCGTCAGAAGAGCCCATGGGCAAGGCCGGTGCCTACGCGGTGCAGGGTCGGGCGGCTGCGTTTATTTCGTTTATTTCCGGCAGCTACTCTGGCATCATGGGGCTCCCCATGTACGAGACGGCGCAGTTGCTGCGGTCTTTTGGTTTCAAGGTGTAAAAGAGCCCTCATGCAAGAAGACATTTTGATCAACTGGTCGCCGCAGGAAACCCGTGTTGCCATTGTCGAAAATGGTGTACTGCAGGAGCTGCACGTCGAGCGCACGCTGGAGCGTGGCCTGGTCGGCAATGTCTATTTGGGCAAGGTCGCCCGGGTGCTACCGGGCATGCAGTCGGCGTTCATTGACATCGGGCTGGAGCGTGCCGCCTTTTTGCATGTGGCCGATGTCTGGCACCGCCAGCCCGATGGCGAGCCGCCCAGCATGGCGCGCAGCACGCAGCCTGTGACGCCGATTGAAAAGCAGGTGTTTGAAGGGCAGGCCCTGATGGTGCAGGTCATCAAGGATCCGATCGGCACCAAAGGTGCGCGCCTGTCCACGCAGATCAGCATCGCCGGTCGCATGTTGGTGTTTTTGCCGCAGGATGACCATGTCGGTGTGTCACAAAAAATACCGCAGCACCAGCGCGACGAACTGCGTTCGCGGCTGCAGAACCTGGCTGGTTCCCAGGGCGGCGGCTTCATCCTGCGCACCAACGGTGAAGATGCCTCGGATCTGGAGTTGTCTGAAGACATCGGCTATCTGCGCAAGGCCTGGGCCCGCATCAAGGATGCCTCGGTGCGCCTGCCACCCTTGTCGCTGTTGCACCAGGATCTGAACCTGTTGCAGCGGGTTTTGCGTGATCTGGTGGGAGAAAGCACGCAAACCATCAAGGTGGATTCGCGGGAGCAGTTTGAAGCACTCAAGACCTTTGGCCTTGAGTTCATGCCCGCAGCTTCGAGCAAGCTACAGCATTACAAGGGTGAGCGCCCCATTTTTGATCTGTATGCCATTGATGAAGAAATCGCCAAGGCGCTGGGACGCCGGGTTGACCTGAAGTCCGGCGGCTATCTGATCGTGGACCAGACGGAAGCCTTGACCACGGTCGATGTGAATACCGGCGGCTTTGTCGGTGCCCGCAATTTTGATGACACCATTTTCAAGACCAACCTGGAAGCCGCCCAGGCGATTGCGCGGCAACTGCGCCTGCGCAATCTGGGCGGCATTATCATTGTCGATTTCATTGACATGGTGCGCGAAGACCATCGCGAATCGGTGTTGGCAGAATTTAGAAAACAGCTGGTGCGGGACCGGGTCAAGACGATGGCGGGCGGATTTTCGCAGTTGGGTCTGGTGGAGATGACACGCAAGCGCACCCGTGAATCGCTGGCGCATATGCTGTGCGAGCCCTGCCCGACGTGCGAAGGCAAAGGCATTGTCAAGACGGCACGCAGTGTGGCCTATGACATCTTCCGCGAGATACTGCGCGAGGCACGCCAGTTCAACCCGCGCGAGTTTCGTGTGGTCGCGTCGCCCAAGGTGATCGAGCTGTTTCTGGATGAGGAGAGTCAGCATTTGGCCAGCTTGAGTGAGTTTATTGGCAAGCCGGTGTCATTGCAGAGTGAAGGTGCCATGGGGCAAGAGCAGTACGATATTGTTCTGCTATAGGCCCATGCGCATTGCTGTCATCAGTCGGGTATTTTCAAAATCGGGTGGGGGTGCCGAGAGCTATGCAGTAGCGCTGGTTGAGCAGCTGGCCTCGCGTCACGAGATTCATGTATTTGCACAAAAATCAAATCATCCGGTGGATGGGGTGACCTATCACCGAGTCTTTAGCCTCGGTCCCAGGCCGCGCTGGATCAACCAGCTTGTGTTTGCCATGGCAAGTTGGATGCAAACCCGACGTGGCTTTGATGTGGTGCATTCCCACGAGAATACCTGGCACGGTGAGATTCAGACGATCCATGTTCGACCCATACGATGCAACCTGTTATTTGCCCGTAGCAGGACGCGCCGCTTTTTGCAATGGGTCAAGGTGGCCATGAGTCCGCGACTCATCACTTACGTGTTGCTCGAAGGTGCCCGCTTCAGCGAGATCCTCACGCGAAAAGTCGTGGCGACCTCGGAGAACCTGCGCATGGAGTGTGAGCAGGCTTATCCAGGCAGCCAGGGTTCGGTGACGGTCATTCTCCCTGGAACGAACCGAGTGCAACAGTCCACTTCGCGCTCAGCGGCACGGCAGCAACTTGGGTTGCCGCATGATGGTAGATGGGTTCTTTTTGTTGCCAATGACTACGTGCGTAAGGGTCTGGACACCCTGCTGCAGGCCCTGACGCATTTATCTTCAGATACCCGGTTGATCGTGGTGGGAAACCCCAGGTTTGCACCCAGATACCGCCAGCAGGCTGAACGGATGGGACTCCTGGGACGAGTTCATTTTCTTGGATCACTTGACGATCTCTCGCCGGCTTATTGGGCTGCCGACTGCCTTGCCCACCCTACGCTGGAGGACAGCTTTGCCATGGTTGTACTCGAAGCCATGGCGCATGGATTACCGGTGGTGGTGAGCGGACCTCAGCATTGCGGCATATCCCGGCAACTCACCCATGGTGTAGAAGCGCTGTTGCTGCCAGACCCGAAAGATGCGCAGCTTCTGGCCAGGCTCATCGGCTCAGTATTGGACAAACCGAACCTTGCGGAAACTCTGCGTCGCCATGGACTGGCGTTTGCTGATCTACATTCGTGGGAGAGGGCCGCCCTACAATATGAACAGCTGTATTCGCAGGTGGCTTCGAAGCACTAGATTCCTGAACGCAGCTGTTTTTTCTATTTCCAATCCATTCGGCTCTCGCCATCCCCATGACTGCAAATTCCCGACAACGCTGGCTTGTCATCAGCCACGCTTTCAACATGGATGGCCGGGCCGCCAGCCACACCATCACAGACAAGTTGCCTCATCTCCGTCGTGCGGGGATTGAGGTGGTGGTGTTGAGTGGTGTGTCTGGAACTCATGACCCCCTTGTCGAGCACCACCAGTTATGGCCGATGGGGCCGGCCGGTTTCCGGTTTGAATTGCGGCACGTGTTGCGTCGTCGCTGGGGCAGTGGCATCCGTTATCGCCTGGCGATGCTAGTGGCATCCATTTTTTTGCTTCCCTGGATGCTGATCGAAAAGTTGCTGCGTCCGGTTGAAAGCTCCTGGTCCTGGTGGTTGAGCGCCTACCTGAAAGGTCGTCAGCTGGCCCGACAGAAACCGTTTGACCTGATTTATTCGACCGGCGGCGCGTTTGCAGCCCATCTGGCGGCCCGCTCATTGAAGCAGGCGACCGGTACGCCCTGGCTGGCCGAGGTGCATGACCCGATGGTGGTGCCAGGGGATGTGCCGGTCTCACCCCGGCAGAAGATGCAGGCAGAAGTCGAGCGCCTGATTTGTACCTACGCAGATATCGCAATCTGGTTTACCGAGCAGGCCCTGGCCAGTGCCCGTCAGCGTCACCCGCAATTGGCGGAACGGGGCAAGGTGATGTTGCCCGGCATCGACAAACCGTTTCAGGCACTGCCTCCTTATCAGCCCCGTGAGAAATTTGTCATCGGACATTTTGGCTCGCTCTCGCCAACAAGGCATCTGGGGCCAATCGTGGCGGCACTGGACCTACTCAGCGAGCGGCGGCGTGATTTGATGGCGGCCACTGAATTGCATGTGTACGGCGGGTCATTGGACAAAATCTCTGCGTCGGCGTTGGCCGGTTCCCGGGTAGGTCACTGCCTGCGCCACTTTGGCCGGATTGAAGCAGATCCTCAAACCGGCTTGAGCGGACGAGAGCAGATATTGCACCGAATGCGATCGGTAGATGTGCTGTTGCTGTTGCACGGGGAGAATGCTCTCTGCTCAGAGTATTTTCCGTCAAAACTGTACGAGTATTTATGGATGCAGCGGCCTGTCCTGGCAGTGGTGCATCGCAACCCACAGATGGCCTCCTTGATTCGGGGTCAGGGGCACGTGGCGGTTTTATCGGGTGAAGATGGGACAGACAGCGCTGCTGTGAGTCGTCAGCTGGCGGCAGCCCTGGAGCAACTTTTTGACCGGTGGCGATCTGCCGGTCTCAGAGACAATGGCCAAGCCAGTCCCTACACCACCGAGGCCGCAGTGGCACAACTGCTCGGCTGGGTGGGTCAGCTGCCTAAATCGCTTGCCTGATGCAGCCCCTCTTATCCCTCATCGTTTTGGGCTTTCGCAACTTCGATCTGACCACCCGCGTCTGCCTGGAATCGTTGGTGCCGTGGCTTGACGATCCTGCTATTGAGGTCCTGGTGATAGACAACGGTTCGTCCGATGGTTCAGCGCAGAAGACGACGAGTTGGTGTGCTGCCCATCCGCAGGCCAAATGCCTGCTCAGCGACACCAATCGTGGTTTTTCCGGTGGCATGAATTGGGGCGCTGGACAGGCGCGCGGCCAATGGTTGCTGCTAATCAATAACGATACTGTTTTCCCGAAAAATACACTTGATGCCTTGGGCCGCGTGCTGCATAAAGTACCGGCTGATGTGGCCATGCTTGGTCCTGTCACCAATGTCGCTGGCAATGGTCAGCGGCTCTGGCAACCCGGTGCCACGCATGAGCAATGGTTGAAAATAGGCGAGTGGCTGCACGACCATCCGTCACAGCAGTTGATGCCTGTCTACCGGTGTGATTTTTTCTGCATTGCCATTCGTCGCGATGTCTGGAATGAACTCGGGGGCTTGGATCCGGTCTTTGGTCTGGGTTACTACGAAGACTTTGATTTCAGCCTTCGTCTGGTACAGGCCGGCTACCGGCAGCTGATTACCGAAGACGTTTTTGT
>DAITMI010000101.1:0-9484 GCA_036835225.1 Rhodoferax sp.
ACTCCGGCTGGCTCGTCGCCCAGGCACAACTGGCCAAGGCAGGTCTGGGACCACGCGACCTCAAGCGTTCGTTTTTTGCGCATGGTCATCGCAACGTCGCAGAAGCAGTGGCAGCACACCTGGCGCACGCCGGGTCGATCGATGGTTACGTCTGGGAAACCATGCGCCAACAAAACATGGCGGCCGTGGCGCAGACCGAAGTAGTGTGGAAGTCAGAACCTTATGGCTTTCCACCCCTGGTGACCAAGCGAGGCGTTGCTCATCCCTTTCAAGCCAAGTTGCAACAATCTCTGCTGTCCATGTCGGATGACAGCGCCGGTCGGGACTTGTTGCGCGCCCTGAATCTCACGGGCTTCACCGAAGGAAGCGCGGCACTGTTTGACTCGATCCGCCGTCAGGCTCAATCGGTGCCGGGCAGTGGCGTGGCGGCCTGATGCTCAGGCGTTTGCCCTACCGAGTGCAGATCCCGCTCGGTCTGTCACTGGCGGTGTTGCTGACGGCCTTGCTGGTCACGGCCGTATCCGCGCGGATTTCTGCGAGCAGCGCGCGGTTTGAAACACTGGCCACACTGGACCGGGCCGTGGTGTTGCTGGTGGCGCAGGCGCGTCCCTTGCTGGCGGCCGATGACACATGGCGTACCTACGCCTTGCTGCGCGATACGGCGGCGCTGATTCCCGGCGCGGCCACCGGTCACGCCAGACTGGCTGTGCTGGATGCTGATGGTCGCGTTTTTGCCGCTTCCGATCCAGTGCAACTCGAAACCGGACGGCCGCTCTTGGGAGAAACCTGGCATGGCCAGCCGTTGCTGACCACACCGGAAATCACCAAGCGGCAGCAACTCGATCAAAACGACGGCGCCGTGATCCTGCTGGACCCCATTCGCAGCGAAGACGGCCAGACCTTGGGCCATGTGTTTATGGCCGTGGATGCGCCGGCATTCGCACCCGATTGGCTCGCCCTGGCCAAAACCGCATCGATCGGCATTGCGCTGGCCGTGATGCTCCTTGTGCCGGTAGGCTGGTGGGTTGGCAACCGCATGACCCGACCGGTGGCGCGCCTGGCCGAGGTGATCGAGCGTATCGGCCATGAGACCCCAAGCAGTCTGCGTGACGAAGTACCTCGAAGTGCCGACCCTGAATTGGGGCGGATAGGCGATGCCGTGCTGCAATTGATGGACGCGCTTGAACAGCGGGGCAAGGCCGAGTCGCGCGCCCTGTCCGCCGAACGACTTGCCGCCGTAGGGCGATTGACCGCGGCGGTCGCGCATGAAATCAACAATCCGCTGGCTGGACTCATCACCGCCACCCAGACCTTGCGTTTGCATGGCGCCTCAGACAGCATTAGAGCGCGTACCGTCGATCTGCTGGATCGCGGATTGCAGCAAATCCGCACCACGGTAGCTGCGCTGCTGCCGCAGGCGCGCATGGAAGACCGCCCCCTGGAGCCCGGTGACCTGGACGATGTGGTGACACTGGTGCAAACCACAGCCGCCCGGCAGACGGTTCAACTCAGCACGCGTCTGGAGGTGGAATCGGCCCTGCGGGTGCCGTCGGCTCCCTTGCGGCAGGTCATGCTTAACTTGCTGCTCAATGCGCTCAAAGCGGCAGGAGAGAACGGCCAAATCGAAGCCTTGCTTAAAGCCGATGCCGATAAAGTGCAATTCTGTGTATTCAACACGGGCACACCCCTCACGCATGAAAAGTTCCTGGCAACACTGGCCGCCGAAAGCAGTCGAGACCCACGCGGCTTTGGTCTGTGGGTGTGCCAGGAACTGGCAAGTCACTATGGCGGTGGATTTGAACTGGATCTCGCAACAAACAGTGGCACCCGGCTGGTATTTTGGTTGCCGAACCGGGAACCCGGGGAGAAAACAACGTGAAGAGCATCTTGTTGATCGAAGATGACGCGATCATGGGCGAGTCGCTGGTGCAGCGGCTGGAGTTGGAAGGCTTGATTGTCAGTTGGTGCCGCAGGCTGGACGAGGCGCAAGCCCAGGTGATGCTGGGCCACGCCGCCGTCATCAGCGACGTGCGTCTGCCCGATGGTCTGGCCACTGACTGGTTCGCGCAATTGCCCGCCACCGTGCGCTCTGTGCCGTGGTTTTTTCTGACCGGCTATGGCAGCGTGAATGATGCCGTAACAGCCGTGCGCGCAGGGGCGCGCGAATACCTGACCAAACCTTTCGACATCGAAAAACTGGTGGGCTTGGTACAAGTTGCCGTCGCCAATGCGCCGGCGCCAGACGAGGAAGTGGTGTTGGGGATTTCTCCGGCCATGCGTCGGGTGGAAGCCATGGTGGGCAAAGTGGCGCAGCAAAAAGTGTCCGTGTTGCTCAATGGTGAGTCCGGTGTTGGCAAAGAGGTTGCCGCACAATTGATTCACAGCCTTGACCCGCGCGTCGGCAAGGGTGAGTTTGTCGCGGTCAACTGCGCCGCCATTCCTGAAACCATGCTGGAAGCGGAGTTTTTTGGCTACGAAAAAGGGGCTTTTTCAGGCGCCGTACGGCAGCACAAAGGTTATCTGGAGCGGGCTGACCATGGCACCCTGTTTCTGGATGAGGTCGGCGATTTGCCCGCCAGCATGCAGGCCAAATTGCTTCGTGCCCTGCAAGAGAAGTGCTTTTTCCGCTTGGGCGCGGAACGCACCACCCACAGCGACTTCCGCATCGTGGCCGCCACCAATCGCGACCTGTACGCGGACATGACCGCCGGCAGTTTTCGTGAAGATCTGTTCTACCGGTTGGCGGTCATCCGCATCACGTTGCCGCCGCTGCGCGAGCGTCCCGAAGATATCCGGTGGCTGACAGAACGCCTGCTGGCCAACATGGTGATCGAACAAGGCAGGCCGCTTGCCATGTCGGAGATTTTTCTGCGCGACATCATGGGGCGCAACTGGCGCGGCAACGTACGCGAGCTGCGTTCCTACCTGGAGCAGGCTGTCGTGTTAAGCGACGCGGGGGTTCTGGATGAGCCCTTGCCCGATACCCAGAAAAATAGCCTGATCCCGATGCCTGCGGCGGAATCCATTGTTCCCTTACAAGCCATGCTTGAAGAAGCCGAGCGTGTCCACATACGCAAAGCCTTGAACCGGTGCGAGGGCAGTGTCGGCAAGACCGCCGAACTGCTGGGCATCTCCCGCAAGACGCTGTGGGAGAAAATGAAGCGGCTTGCCATCAACAACTAACAAAAATGTCGCCTGAATCCACGATGAACTGTCTGACCACCGCCTGGGCCGCCCACGAGCCCGAGTTGCGCGGCTGGCTGCGCCGCCGGATGGGCAACCCGGCACTGGCCGATGACCTGCTGCAGGACCTGTTCCTCAAGGCATTGCGCCAGGGCGAGCGCTTTTGCTCGGTGCACAACGCGCGTGCCTGGCTGTTCGAGGTGGCGCGCAACACGCTGGCCGATCACCTGCGCGTGGCCCGCGACACCGTGGAGTTGCCCGACGATTTACCAGCACCGGCTGACGAGCCCGCCACGGTGGACACCCTCACAGCCTGCCTGCCACGCGTGTTGTCCGAGTTGAGTGACGAGGACCGTGAGGCCATCACGCTGTGCGATTTGCAGGGCATGAGCCAGGCTGACTTTGCCGCCGCCCGGGGTTTGAACCTCAGCGCCGCCAAGTCGCGCATCCAGCGGGCGCGTCTGCGCCTGAAACAACGCATGACCCAGGTCTGTCAGGTTCAGCTTGACGATACCGGGCGTGTGACGGATTTTGTGCCGCGTCAATAGCCGCCAACCCTGACCCTTTTCCAAGCCCTTTTTCGATCGACGCCATGCTCAAGCACCCTGATTTTTTACCGCCAGCCCTGCTGGCGGCGGCACACCGTATGGCGTTGTCCGCAGGGCAATCCCTGTTCCAGCGTGGCGCGCCCGTTGAGCACCTGCACTGGATTCTCCGCGGTGAAGTACTGGCCGTGCGCCAAACCCCTTCGGGGCAGGACGCGGTCATGATGCGGGGCCGAGCGGGCGAATTCTTTGCGGAAGCCGCATTGTTCACGCCGCATTACACCTGCAATGCCCTCGCGCCAAAACCTGCTGTCTTGCTGTGCCTGCCCATCCCCACTTTGCGGCGAGCCCTGGTCGGTGACCCGCAATTTTCCGAGCTGTTTTTGCGTGCCGTGGTGATGGCATTGCGCCGCCAGTGCTCGCGTGTCGAACGATTGCGCTTGCGCAGTGCAGCGGATCGGATTGAGCACTTTCTCAGTTGTGAAGCGACAGGAGACGGTTGGAGTCAACTCGACGTTCCGCTTTCGGAATGGGCGGTTGACCTGGGACTTGAGCCCGAAACGCTGTACCGCACCCTGCGCGTGCTCGAACAGACGGGCGTGGTGCTGCGTGACAACCGCCGCATCCGGCTGACCGGACAAGTCAAGCCCGACTGATCGTTCACTTGGCCCCTCAAAAACTGATTTCAATCATATTCAAGAGGGTATTCCCCCAGACTGCCACGATGAGCGCTCCATTAGTATTGGCTGAACTAACGGAGACTCTATGCCCACTCGTCGAGCAACCCTCAAACACAGCGCCATCGTGGCCGGCCTGCTGGCCACGACAGGCCTGCTTCCTCACCATGCACTGGCCTTTAACAAAGGCGCGTTCGAAGCCAAAAACCTGACCGACGTGCTCAAGGCCCTCGGCGCTGGCGCACCGGTCGAAAGCAAGGACGTCGTCATTGGCGGCCCTGACATCGCTGAAAACGGTGCCGTGGTGCCGCTCACGGCCAGCACGGCGTTGCCCGGGGTCAAGCAGATGCTGATTCTGGTCGAGAAGAACCCGGCTGCCCTGATTGCCGTGTTCAACGTGAGCGACACGGTGGAGGCCAACTTTGCCACCCGCGCCAAGATGGGTCAATCGTCGGACGTGTACGCCGTGGCCGTGATGGCCGATGGTAAGGTGCTCTTTGCCAAGAAAGAAGTCAAGGTCACATTGGGTGGTTGCGGTGGTTGATCGCCCTGCATGCGTCCTCACTACAAAATTCATTTGATATCAGGAGTCAAACATGGCAGATCCGATGCGCATTCGTGCCCAAGTGGCAGCAGACAAGGCAACTGTTCGCGTCTTGATGAGTCACGAGATGGAGTCCGGTCAACGCAAGGACTCGGCAGGCAAACTTATTCCGGCCTGGCACATCACCGAAGTCACCGCCACGCATAACGGCAAGCCCGTCATGACGGCGGAATGGGGTCCGGCGGTATCGAAAAACCCGTTCCTGCAGTTCACCGTCAAGGGCGCCAAAGCCGGCGACAAGATCGCAGTCACCTGGAAAGATTCCAAAGGTGACACCCGGACTGACGAAGCAACAGCGACCTGATCGTCAACCAGGCTGGACGCTTTACCTCTTATTAATTCGTTGAAAGAAGGACACCTATGAAACTCAGACTTCACGCGGTTGCGCTGGCGACGCTGTCGTGCGCACTCGGTGGTACGGCCCTGGCCCAGGACTCAGACGCCGCCATTGCCGCCTATCGGGCTTCATTGCAAGACGGCAACCCCGCTGAACTGTGGGAACTCAAAGGCGAAGGGCTCTGGAAAACCAAGCGTGGCACCAAAAATGTGAGCCTTGAACAATGTGATCTGGGCAAGGGACCCGGCGTCACTCAGGGGGCCTATGCAGAACTGCCCCGTTATTTTTCCGACACGCGCAAAGTCATGGACCTGGAGTCCCGCATCATTCATTGCATGCAAACCCTGCAGGGCTGGGACACCAAAGCCTATTTCAACAAAGGGGCTTTTAAGGCCAGTGGACCCGGCTCGGACATGGCGGCCATTGCCACCTACGTGTCAGCCCAGTCCAATGGCTTGAAATTCAAGATCGACACGGCCCAGCCAGCCGTTCAGCAGGCGTTTAAAACCGGGCAAGAGTTGTTCTGGCGCCGCAGTGGCAGTTTTGATTTTTCCTGTGCCACCTGCCATGCAGAAACCGGCAAGCGCATTCGTCTGCAGGGCTTGCCGAATCTGCTGGAAAAAGAGGGCATCGAATCCGGCGTCGGCACCTGGCCGGCCTACCGCGTGTCGCAAGGCATTGTTCGCACCTTGCAACACCGCATGTGGGACTGCTACTGGCAGATGCGCCATCCCGATGTGCAATACACCTCGGATGCTGTCACCGCGTTGCTGACCTACATGGCGGGCACCGGCAATGGCACTGAAATCAAGTCCCCCTACATCAAGCGTTGAACCCCGCAGGAACTCCCATGAAAACCATTCACAAATTGGCACTTTTCCTGTCTGCCGCCACCGCGTTGACGGCCTGTACCAACCTGGCCCCGCAAGAAGCCCGGCTCTTTCCAACTGCCGGCGAGGCCGTTGACAGCTCCTGGCATAACCTGACACCGGAGTGGAAAGCCAGACTGGTCCAGGATGAGACACAAAAAATATGCTCGGCGGCGCGCGACAAACCTAATGCCGAACAATCAGCCCGGATTGCGGCGATCAGCAAAGCCCAGCCCGTGGTGTACCCGGCGTCAGGCAAGCTGATTGGCGACTGGGCCAAGGGCGAGGCCATTGCGCAAAGCGGCTTTGGCCAGCGGGTGGGCGACAGCACCAGCCAGGCCAACGGCGGCAACTGCTATGCCTGTCACCAGATCACGCAAAAAGAACTGAGCTACGGCACCATGGGCCCGCCGCTGCTCGGTTATGCCAAGCTGCGCGGTCAGTCGCCGGACATTGTGAAATACACCTACGACAAAATCTACAACTCGCAAATCTTCTCGGCTTGCTCCAACATGCCGCGTTTGGGACACAACAAGGTGCTGACACCGGAGCAGATTGCTGACGTGGTGGCATTGTTGATGGACCTCAAATCACCGGTTAATCAGTAGTTGGCGCGGTTCGTCCTTTCTGGGTCAAATTTCACTTTGAATCGAAGAAAAATCCTGTTGGGAAGCGCTGGCTTGATGGCCGGGCCGGTGCTGTCCCAAGTGGCCGTCGACAACTCGCCTGCCGCAGTGGAACGCCTGGCACCACCGCTGCCGTCAACCGGCACACGCTTGAGCGTGCCGGACCTGAGCTTGCTGGAAGGTGGCGTGTTCAAACCCGCTCAAGCCAACGGGCAGGTGCTGGTGATTTACTGGTGGGCCAGCACCTGCCCGTTCTGCGCCCTGCAAAGCCCCGAAATGCAAAAGCTCTGGCTGGCGCATAAAAGCCGGGGCCTGCAGATGCTGACGCTGTCGATTGATCGAACGCCCCAGGACGCCGTGGCGTATCTGCAGAAAAAGGGCTACACCTTTCCTTCTGCCTGGGTCACGCCCGAGGTTCAGCGCGTGCTCCCCAAGCCGCGCGGCCTGCCCATCACCCTGGTGCGCGGGCGTGCGGACCAAGTACTGCAGGCCGAACGCGGCCAGATGTTCCCTGAAGACGTCGAGCAACTGGCCCGCTGGCTCTGACGCCGCCATTTAAGAGCTACATATTTAATAGCTACACACCCTTGTTTTACGAGGGCTACAGGCCTATTCCTTATAAATTTTGACGTTTTTTGCGTCTTTCTCGCCCTGGGTTCGCCTTCATAAGGATTGAAGCCGCGTTGACACCCTCCCCTCTTATTTTTTTATCCTTCCCCAACCTCATGAAACATTTCCTTTCAAAACTGGCCCTGAGCGTGGCCGCCACCCTGATCGTCCTGCCGGTATCGGCGGTGGAGGTGGTCTTCAAGCCCGTGTCCGACAACGTCTACGCCCACATCGGCGACATCGAGGGTCGCACCTATGACAACGAAGGCCTGAACGCCAATATCGGCTTGGTGGTCACGCCGGCCGGCGCGGTGCTGATCGACAGCGGCGCCAGCTTCCAGTCGGCCAAAAAGATTCATGAGGCCGTCAAAAAAGTGACGACCCAGCCGATCAAGTGGGTCATCAACACCGGCGACCAGGACCACCGCTGGCTGGGCAATGGCTACTTCAAGTCGCAAGGCATTGAAGTAATAGCCCACGCCGATGCAGAAGCCGACATGAAAGCTCGCGCAGGCGAGCACATGGACGGTTTGAAAGTCCTCAAGGAGCGGTTGGATGGCACCGTGCCCACGTTACCTTCGCGCTTTATCAAGGACCAGGACACGCGCCTGGAGCTGGGTGGCATGGTGATAGAACTCAAGCACCGCAACGGTGGCCATACTCCCGGGGACACGCTGGTATGGCTACCGCAAAAGAACGTGCTCTTTACGGGCGATGTGGTCTATGTGGACCGCGTGCTGGGTCTGCACCCGGTGAGTCGCACCAAAGCCTGGCTGGCGTCGTTTGCCATGATTGACGAGCTCAAGCCGCAAATCATCGTGCCCGGCCATGGCAATGTGACCAACCTGGCTACCGCGCAAGCACAAACGCGCGACCTGCTGCTGGCCCTGCGTGCCCACATGAAGAAAGCGGTGGACGACGGCGTTGATATCAGCGCTGCTGTCAAAAGCTTTGACGGCAAGCCATTCGCCCAGCTGAAGCACGCTGATGTGTGGCTTCCGCAACTGGCCAACCAGACTTATCTGGAGATGGAACGCGAATAGCGCTCCTTTATTCATAGCTGCTTGCGCAATGCTGTAAAGGGCTGGCGTCATTTTTTTTATAAATTTTCAAAAGACTGCGTCCTTTCGCTATTTGCGCCGCCTTCACTCGTATGAACACCCTGACGACACCACAAAAATCCTGGCCCCTGCGCCAGCCGATTGCCTTTCTGATTCTGGCCGCCATCGTCTGGCTGGGCTTGTACCAGACGCTGCTTCCGGGCTCTGAAGCCCTGGTCGCCGCTCTGCCGGTGGACCGTGCCAGCCATCTGGGCGGTGCGCTGCAGTTCTTTTTCTACGACACGCCCAAGGTGCTGATGCTGCTGACCGGCGTGGTGTTCGTCATGGGCATGATCAACAGCTACTTCACGCCGGAGCGCACCCGCGCCCTGCTGGCGGGTCGCAGCGAGGGTGTGGCCAACGTGATGGCAGCGTCTTTAGGCATCGTCACCCCGTTTTGCTCCTGCTCGGCGGTGCCCTTGTTCATTGGTTTTGTGCAAGCCGGTGTGCCACTGGGGGTGACGTTCTCGTTCCTGATTTCGGCGCCGATGGTCAACGAAGTGGCGCTCACCCTGCTGTTCGGCATGTTTGGCTGGAAAGTGGCGTTGTTGTACCTGGGCCTGGGTCTGAGTGTGGCGATCGTGGCCGGCTGGATCATTGGCCGCCTGAAGATGGAAGCCTACCTCGAAGACTGGGTGCGCGACATGCCCAAGACGGCGGCCCAGTTTGAAGACGCGGGTGCCACGCTGGCCGACCGCATTCAAGGCGGTTTTGCCGCGGTGCGCGAGGTTGTCGGCAAGGTCTGGCCCTACATCCTGGGCGGTATTGCCCTCGGCGCCTTGATCCACGGCTATGTGCCCGAAGACTTCATGGCCAGTTTCATGGGCAAGGAGGCTTGGTGGTCGGTGCCGCTGGCTGTGATCATCGGCGTGCCCATGTACACCAACGCGGCGGGCGTCATTCCCATTGTGCAGGCGCTGCTGGCCAAGGGTGC
>DAITMI010000102.1:0-9407 GCA_036835225.1 Rhodoferax sp.
ACCCGCACATCTTTGCCTCGCCCGACATGGCCTACCACCCGGTCGGTCAGGCCCCAGTTAATCTGGCACTGCGCCCGGTGGTGGTGGGCTTTGGCCCCTGCGGTATTTTTGCAGCGCTGGTGCTGGCGCAAATGGGCTTCAAGCCGATCGTGCTGGAGCGCGGCAAAAAAGTGCGCGAACGCACCAAAGACACCTGGGGCCTGTGGCGCAAGCATGTGCTCAATCCCGAGTCGAACGTGCAATTTGGCGAGGGTGGCGCCGGCACGTTTTCCGACGGCAAGCTCTACAGCCAGATCAAGGACCCGCGCTTTCTGGGCCGCAAGGTGATGAACGAGTTCGTCAAGGCGGGCGCACCACCTGAAATTCTGGTGGAGGCGCATCCGCACATTGGCACGTTCAAGCTGGTCAAGGTGGTGGAGAACCTGCGCGAGCAAATCATCGCGCTGGGCGGCGACATCCGCTTTGAGCAGCGCGTGACGGATGTGCTGATTGAAGACGGACCGGGAGGCCGGCAGGTGCGTGGCCTGACCGTGCTGGATCAGGCCAGCGGCCAGTCCCACGAGCTGCGGGCCGACCAGGTGGTGTTGGCGCTGGGCCACAGCTCCCGTGACACCTGCGCGATGCTGTACCAGCGTGGTGTGGCGATGGAGGCCAAACCGTTCTCGCTCGGCTTTCGCATCGAGCACCCGCAAAGCGTGATTGACCGCGCCCGCTGGGGCCGCCATGCCGGTCACCCGAGCCTGGGTGCGGCCGACTACAAGCTGGTGCACCACGCCAACAACGGCCGCTCGGTGTACAGCTTTTGCATGTGCCCTGGTGGCACGGTCGTGGCGGCTACCTCTGAGCCCGGCCGCGTGGTGACCAACGGTATGAGCCAGTATTCCCGCAACGAGCGCAACGCCAACGCCGGCATCGTGGTCGGCATTGAGCCGCGTGACTACCCTACCAGCACGGAAGCCTTCCATGCCACGCTGGGCGAACAGGTGCCGACCGAAATGGTCCCAGGCACCGCGCACCATCCGCTCGCCGGCATCGTGCTGCAGCGCCAGCTGGAATCGAACGCCTATGTGCTGGGCGGGTCTGACTACAACGCACCCGGCCAACTGGTGGGCGACTTCATCGCCGGCAAGGCCTCCAGGGAGCTGGGCGGCGTAGAGCCGTCCTATAAGCCCGGCGTCACGTTGGGTGATCTGGCCACCGCCCTGCCGACTTATGCCATCGAGGCCATTCGGGAAGCACTGCCGGCCTTTGCCCGCAAGATCAAGGGTTTTGACATGCCGGATGCGGTACTCACCGGCGTCGAAACCCGCACCTCGTCGCCTTTGAAAATTCCGCGCGGCGAAGATTTCCAGAGCACCAACACCCGCGGCCTGTACCCCGCCGGGGAAGGCGCCAGTTACGCCGGTGGCATTCTGTCCGCCGGGGTGGATGGCATCAAGGTCGCGGAGGCGGTGGCGAGGAGTCTGCCGGGCTGAGCGCCGGGACGATGGCTCGCAACCGGCATGACACGACCACCGTCAGGCGGCGCGTTTGAACATCGCCAGCAGGGTTCCGGCCAGCACAAAAAAACCACCAAAAATGCGGTTCATGGCGCGGATGTGCGCGGGCGATTTCAAGGCCCGCAGCACCCTTGCCGCCAGCACCGTGTAGCCAGCCATCACCACCAGATCGGTGACCGCCAAGGTGGCAGCGATGATCAGATACTGCGGCAACAGGGGCTGCGCCAGGCTGATGAACTGCGGCACCACCGCCAGCAGGAAAACCGTACCCTTGGGGTTGACCGCGTTGATCATCCAGGCCCGCAAAATCATGGAACGCCGGGTAACGACAACGCTCCCGTCAGTAATCGCCACCATGGGCGTGGCAGGGGCGCGCCACTGCTGAATGCCCAGCCACACCAGATACGCCACGCCCAACCATTTGACCACCAGGAAGGCCGTGCCTGAAGCCGCCACCAGCGCGCCCAATCCCACGCCGACCACGATCACCTGGGTCCAGATGCCCAGCACCAAACCAAAGGTGGTGAAGTAACCGCGGCGAAAGCCATGATTCAGACCGGCACTCATGGCTGCCACCGCACCCGCGCCCGGCGAGATGCTGATTGCCCACGATGCGGCAAAAAAAGCGAGCCAGGTCGAGAGCCCCATGATGCCCGGCTCAGACCTGCGCGTTCTGCAAGGCGGCGATGCGCTCCTCGATCGGCGGGTGGGTGGCAAACAACTGGCCCACGCCGCCCGCAATCCCGAACGCCGCCACGCTCTTGGGCAATTCACCCGGTTGCATGCCGCCCAGACGGGCCAGTGCATTGATCATCGGCTGGCGGCGACCCATCAGTTGGGCCGAGCCTGCGTCGGCCCGGAATTCACGGTGGCGGGAGAACCAGGCCACCACCATGGCCGCGGCAAAGCCCAGCACGATATCCAGCACGATGGTGGTGATCATGTAGCCGATGCCGGGGCCAGATGAGCGCTCGTCACCTTTACGCAGGAAGCTGTCCACCGCGTAGCCAATCACGCGGCTCAGGAACACCACAAAGGTGTTCATCACACCTTGAATCAAGGTCATGGTGACCATGTCGCCATTCGCCACGTGGGCGATTTCATGGGCGATGACGGCCTCGATTTCCTCATGCGTCATGCCTTGCAACAGCCCGGTGGATACGGCGACCAGCGCCGAGTTCTTGAACGCACCGGTGGCAAAGGCGTTGGGCTCGCCGTCAAAAATGCCGACCTCAGGCATGCCGATCCCGGCCTTTTCGGCCAGCTTGCGTACCGTCTCCACAATCCAGGCTTCATCCGCGTTCTGCGGCTGGTTGATTATGCGCACACCGGCGGTCCACTTGGCCATGGGCTTGCTGATGAGCAGCGAGATGATGGCGCCACCAAAGCCCATGACCAAGGCAAAGCCCAGCAAGGAGCCCAAATCCAGGCCATTCGGGGTCAGGTAACGGTTAACCCCCAGCAAACTGGCAACGATGCCGAGCACCGTCACCACCAGCACGTTGGTCAAGACAAACAAAATAATGCGTTTCATGTTTTTCTTTCAAATACGACTTCGATCAGCGAACCGTTGCCACGGATGGTAGGGGCACGCCGCCCGATTTCAAGCCATCGGGCCTTAATTGCCCATGGAGTTTACGGGCATTCGCCCCAGCGTCAGCGAGGCTCGGCGCTCGCGGCTTTGGGCCGACGAAACACCGTCACGTCGGCATAAAACGTCGCCTCTTGATTGGCGGCCCACCAGCCGGGCACCCCCAGCACCGGCAAATGCGCAAACGGCTTGCTTGCCAGCTTCTCAGCACTGAGATCGGTCGCCATCCAGGCGTCCAGATCTGCTATTGAATTGCTAGCAACATGCGCCCGGTACACGTGGGCTGTGATCGCTTTTCTTGGAGAAACCAGCTTCTCCAGCAAAGCGTGGCCGAACAGCACCAGATGCGCCTGCTGCCATAGCGGGCGCAAAGTGACAAACAGGCGGTGCCAGTCTTTGGCCAGCAAGGCATCCCATAAAGCATCAGGCGCCTGCAGGAAGGCCGCGTTCTCGTCAAACACCGTCAAGCCGTCACGCACCGGGCCGCGCACCGGCTGGATGCCGCTGTACGCGATCTGGGCCGCCTGCAGCTGGTTCAGCCGCTTCTTGGTCAGGGGAAACTGCATCCAGCACAAGCCGTTGAAGAAATCGTGCAAACCGTCGCGCGTGGGCACACAACCAGTATCGAAGATGTACTGCTCGTAGGCGACACCGGAGGGCAGATCACTTTGCGGCACAAAACGCACCGGGGCGGCACCGGGCGCAGGATAGGCATTCAGCGCCTCATGAACTGAAGTGCCCGCAGCCACCGAAGCCGCCACAGCACGCCCAACTTGCGCATAGGGCGCCAGCCAGGGCGCGCGCCAGTCAATCGACTCAATCAGTCGGGGACAGCGCTGAGGGTCTGTCCCGCCAGCATTTATGCCATTCGCCACGGCAGCGCTTCGCCAGAACGCAGCGGCTTGAGCTGGGCCTCGCCATAGGCAAAGCTCTCCGGTGGCGTCCAGGTTTCGCGTTTTAAGGTGATGTGGCCGGTGTTGCGTGGCAAGCCATAAAAATCGGCGCCGTTGAAGCTGGCAAACGCCTCCAGTTGATCGAGCGCGCCCACCGAGTCAAACGCTTCGGCGTACATCTCGATGGCAGCGTGGGCCGTGTAGCAGCCGGCGCAGCCGCTGGCGTGTTCTTTCAGGTGGGCAGGGTGCGGCGCACTGTCGGTGCCGAGAAAGAACTTGGGCGACCCGCTGGTGGCGGCCTGCACCAGGGCCTGCCGATGGATTTCGCGCTTCAATACCGGCAGGCAGTAGTAATGCGGGCGAATGCCACCAGTGAAGATGGCATTGCGGTTGTAGAGCAAATGATGCGCGGTGAGGGTGGCGGCGGTGAAGCGGTCCGCGTCTTGCACGTATTGCACGGCCTCTTTGGTGGTGATGTGCTCGAACACAATTTTCAGCTCGGGGAAGTCACGCCGCAAGGGAATCAGCTGCGTGTCGATGAACACCGCTTCACGGTCAAACAAATCAATTTCAGGCGACGTCACCTCGCCATGCACCAGCAGCAACAAGCCTTCGCGCTGCATCGCTTCCAGCGTCTTGTAGGTCTTGCGCAGGTCGGTCACACCCGCATCGCTGTTGGTGGTGGCGCCCGCCGGGTACAGCTTAACCGCCACCACACCGGCGTCTCGGGCGCGCTTGATTTCATCAGGCGGCAGATTGTCGGTGAGGTAGAGCGTCATCAGCGGCTCAAACTGCAGGCACTCCGGCACCGCCGCCTGGATGCGCGCCTTGTACGCCAGCGCGGTCGCGGCCGTGGTGACCGGCGGGCGCAGATTGGGCATGATGATGGCGCGGCCAAACTGGGCGGCGGTGTGCGGCACCACCACGCGCAGGGCCTCGCCATCACGCACATGCAAATGCCAGTCGTCGGGGCGGGTCAGGGTAATTTCTTGTGTCATGGCCGGTATTGTCCCAAATGCGCTCATCGGCTGTCCAGGGTCTAGCCGGCCGCCGCCTGGGTCAGCAAATAATCCCACAACGCCTGCGCGTTGCGCTTGGGTGGTTGCGTTGTGCCGCGGTTGGTGTGAACCCCCGATTTACTGGCCTCCTTGCCCGATGGCCGCTCCCGGTAGGCCCGCACGTCCATGGTGATTTGCAGCCCGTTCATGTCGGGTGGTGCGGCGCTCACCAGCTTCTTCGCGCGCAAGTCCTCCTTCGCGGCGCTATAAGGCAAAAAGGCGATGCCATGCCCTTCCAGCGCCATCGCCTTCAGGCCTTCGGCCATGTCGGTCTCATACACGCGGTCAAAGTGAATCGCCGCGCCGGACTGCTTGAGGATCAGCTCCACCATCTGCCCCAGATAGGCGCCCGGGGCGTAGCCGAGGTAAGGTAAAGGCTGCCCGGCCCGGCCCGGCAACTGGAACATGGGGGCACCGACCACATCCGGCTTGACATACGGTGCCATGACCTCGTCCCCCAGACTCACCATCTCGTAACGATCGGCATCCAGCTGGTACGGCTGGGACGGATGATGGTAGGCAATCAACAGGTCGCAACTGCCCTCCACCAGGCGCATGACGGCATCGTGCACATTGAGCGCAATCAGGCGGCTTTTGATGGGGCCGAAGTTCTCGCGCAGGGCCGACACCCAGGCCGGGAAGAAAGTAAAGGCGAGCGTGTGCGGTACGGCAAACTCGATCACATCCTGCCCGGCGGCCGTGTGTCCGCGCATCATGGCACGCGTGCTTTGCAGCGCCTGCAGCAGCTCCAACGATTGGTCATACAGCGTTTCACCCGCCGGGGTGAGCCGCGTGGGGTAGCTGCTGCGGTCCACCAGGTCGGTACCGGCCCAGGCCTCCAGCGACTGGATGCGGCGCGAGAACGCCGGCTGCGTCACATGCCGCAGTTGGGCGGAACGACTGAAACTGCGGGTTTCAGCCAGCGATACGAAGTCTTCCAGCCATTTGGTTTCCATGCCCGGAATTATGCGCGGATTGCATGCCTTCAGGCCTCCGTGTCGGGCCATGGCGAGGACGCAAGCACGGCGAAGATCTGGCGGCCATGCCGAACACGGGCAAAAAATAGCGCGGACGTTCAACGACCTCAAGCCAGAGATGCGGTGGCGCATAGACAGCCCGTGCGTAAACGGATACAAGTCAAGATTGACAATCCAGTGACGCCATCACGCCATTCACAGGGATCGTCATCAAGGAAGTTAACAGCCTTCGCCAATGCGGCAACCGGAAAAGGGGAATTCAAATGAAGTACCTTGCAGTTTTGCTGAGTTCAACAATGCTGGTCGCCTGCGGCGGGGGCGGTTCGGACGCCTCAGCCCCACCGGCCATAGACCCATCGCCCGCAAGCGCTCCGGGTCCACTGCTTCCGGGCCTTGCCTCAGCCCCACCGGCCATAAACCCATCGCCCGCAAGTGCGGCCCTCGCAAAGTATGAGGGCGTGTGGCGGCAAGCGTGTGTTGACCATATGCAATTGACCAGGACCTCCACCGCCATCAGCAGCACCGCCTTCTCGGTCACGACCAAACAAGAGTACTTCGACAATGCCGACTGCACCGGTGCTTTGGTCGCGACCGGCAGCTTCGGCCAACCCGACGAGACTGTGGAGTACACGGCCACATTGGCCGGCGCTTCCGTCCAATTGTCACCAAGCGAATCGATCACCACCGACATTGATCCGGCAACCTCCGTCGTACCCGGATCGCCCTCCGCACCCTTACCCTTTACCGTCACGTTCAGGGTCCCGGGCAGCGGCGGGGTGTCCACCTATGCTTTCGGCTGGACATTCGCACGCATTGAATACGCCAACGGAGAATACATACAAATTCGGCGTCAGGCGTTGAGCGGCCAAACTACCCGCGGCGCACTGCTTGTGCGGAATGGTGACTTGCTCGCCCTCACCCTCGTGCCGACTGGAAACCTGACGACGGAATTCGAGGTCTATCGCCGATACATTCGATGAGTGAGCAACTCGGCCTGCATGGCGCGGGCGCTGGCTGAGCCCAGGGGAATCCGGTCCACTTCGTCAATGGCGGTCATGCCATCCGGCCGCTGTCCGCCTTGCGTATTTATGCCACATACCGTCAACCCATCACTTGTTGAATTGCGTAACCTGACCTTTGGGTACGGGGAGCGCGCCGTTCTGGATGACGTTTCCCTGCGCATACCAAGGGGCAAGGTCACGGCACTGATCGGTCCGATGGGCGGTGGCAAGACGACCACGCTGCGTTTGATGGGCGGTCAGAGCCGTGCGTGGTCGGGGCAAATGCTGTTTGATGGGCAAGATATCGGCCCCATGGATCAAAAACAACTCTACGCCGTCAGGCGTCGCATGGGCATGCTGTTTCAGTTCGGCGCCTTGTTTGCTGACATGAGCGTGTTTGAGAACGTGGCTTTCCCACTGCGTGAACACACCGATTTGCCCGAAGCACTCATCCGTGACATTGTCTTGATGAAGCTCAATGCGGTGGGCCTGCGAAACGCGCGTGACCTCATGCCCAGTGAAGTGTCGGGCGGAATGGCCAAGCGTATTGGCATAGCGCGTGCGATTGCACTGGACCCGGAATTAGTGATGTACGACGAGCCTTTTTCCGGTCTCGATCCGATTTCGCTTCATGTCGCAGCGCGCCTGATTCGTCAGCTCAATGACTCCATGGGACTGACCAGTATTTTTGTGTCGCATGAGATCAAGCAAACCCTTGCGATTGCCGATCACGTTGTCATACTCGACAGTGGCAAGGTCGCGTTCGAGGGTACTGTGGAGGAGGTACGCGCAAGTACCGATCCGCTTGTGTTCCAGTATGTAAATCAACTCCCGGATGGCCCGGTGCGGTTTCATTACCCGGCCGTCACTATCGATGAAGATTTTGGTATCGCCGTCCATTCCACACCATCGCCTGGTGATTCCCAATGAGTTGAGACAACGGGTCACCATTGCCCCCAAATGGAGACACCGCTGCATGACAAGAAATGCTGCACAAGCGCCAGCGCTTCTCCCAGTTCGATCGAAATGGCGGCAGGCAAGCGCGGGCTCTGTTCTGTCGAAAAATTTGACAGTGATAGATCCAGAGTTTCAATGTCGGGGGGCCCAAGCTGGGAAAATCTGATAACAATCAACCATCTATTAAATAAGTGCTGTTGTGGGCGCATTTTTTGCTTTGGTATTTTTTTGATGTCAACATCGAGGAGATGCTATGGGTGCCACCATGAAGACACGCGTTCAGAATGCCCTCGCCACGGCAGCAGTCGCAGTGGCTGCGCTATGTGGCGGCTCAAGTGCGCAAGCGGCGGTGTATGTCGGCAGTTGGGACCCCCTGTTCGGATCTCCCTTTAACACTGCTGGCCAGTTGCTCGGCTGGTCGGGTTCGGTAGAAATGTATGTTCCTGACGCATGTCTTCTTCTTGGCACGGTCCAAACAGTGCAAGGCTCCGGATGCAACTCCAGTGGGGATCCCGCGCAGCGACAGCACATCATTGGCGCCAGCATTTCCCTCTACGACAATGACACGTCCGCTGTGCAAGCGACGTTGACGTTTACCCCTGGTGGTCTCTACCCGTTTACGCTGAACACCGTTGATATTTTCAATGGCAATGTGATTGGCATTGCAACCGGCTACTCTGAGCCTTTGGTACCGAGCTCCACCTTCGCTGGAATTGACGCCTATAGCTTTGCGCTTGGGTTTTCCTTGGCGAATGGACCCAGTTTGGTCGCGATGAGTGGCTTGAATAGCTTCTTTAGTGCGGCACAGATTATTTACGACTTTCTACCGCCTGATTTTCAATCGCCATACGCTGAAGCCTATGGGAACTTCGTTTATGGTCCGATGGTCAGGGGAGCTATTCAGGCGGGCAACGGTTCAGATCCCCTGCCCCAGGAAAATCTTGCGGCGTTCCGACGCAGCTTTGCCGGTGAGGTGCCTGAACCCGGCACATTGGCGCTCACCCTCGCCGGTCTGGGTGGATGGTTGGCGGCCCGCCGACGCAAGCCAAGTACCCCAAGCTAACAACAAGAAAACGCCCCCCAGCTTGCACTTTGTATTGGGCGACAACTTGATGCGCTAGCTCAGCAATGCCGTCAGCAGCGCTGCTTCCACCTCCATCTGCTGCCCGGCCGCCCATGCCGCATCGTAGTCACTTTGCGGTAGCTGACTTTTGAGCGCTGCCTCAAGTGCCACATTTCGAGCCGTACTGCGTGCGGGTGCAACAATCGCGGCACGCCCGCGCATCTGGCTGGCAATAGAGAGCGTTCGCACACTGCGCGCACACTGATCACGCGCATGGTCCAGCTGGGCAAAATCTTCCAGGCAACCAATCAGTTCCTCGCTCATCTCGAACTTGCGAAACACATGGATAGCGCTGGTCAACTGGGTAC
>DAITMI010000103.1:0-9194 GCA_036835225.1 Rhodoferax sp.
AGCCGCCTGATCGTCGAGAAATTGTGAAAATGTGCCAACAGCGTGTTGTTGGAATTAACTGGGGAAATCGATGGAAATTGCACTTGTTTTGTTCGTGATCGCGGCAGTGTTTATTACACAGTCGGTCAAAGTGGTGCCGCAGCAGCACGCGTGGGTCGTCGAACGACTCGGTAAATACAACGGCACCCTGACGCCGGGGCTGAACTTTTTGATGCCGTTTGTCGATAAGGTCGCCTACAAACATCTACTCAAGGAAGTACCCCTGGATATTCCCAGTCAGGTCTGCATCACGCGTGACAACACCCAGTTGCAGGTGGACG
Organism: Rhodoferax sp.; assembly: GCA_036835225.1. Lineage (GTDB taxonomy): Bacteria > Pseudomonadota > Gammaproteobacteria > Burkholderiales > Burkholderiaceae_C > Rhodoferax. Next base: position 321 of record DAITMI010000103.1, read on the forward strand.
GCATCCTGTATTTTCAGGTAACGGATGCGATGCGGGCCAGTTATGGGTCCAGTAACTACATCATGGCCATCTCCCAACTGGCGCAAACCTCGTTGCGCTCGGTCATCGGCAAGCTGGAGCTGGATAAAACGTTTGAAGAGCGTGACATCATCAACGCCCAAGTGGTGCAGGCCATTGACGAAGCCGCCCTGAACTGGGGCGTCAAGGTACTGCGCTATGAGATCAAGGATCTGACGCCGCCCAAAGAAATACTGCACGCCATGCAGCAGCAAATTACCGCAGAGCGCGAAAAACGCGCGCTGATTGCCGCGTCCGAAGGCCGTCGCCAGGAGCAGATCAATATCGCCACGGGTGAACGTGAGGCGTTCATCGCCCGCTCTGAAGGCGAGAAACAAGCCGTGATCAACAAGGCCCAGGGGGACGCCCAATCCATCCTGGCCGTCGCCGAAGCGACGGCACAGGCCATTGAACGCATTGCGGCGGCCATTCGCCAGCCCGGTGGTGCCGACGCGGTACAACTCAAGGTGGCCGAAAAAGCCGTGGACGCTTATTCGAAAGTGGCGGCCGATGCCACGACGACCCTCATCGTGCCCAGCAACATGACCGAGGTGTCCGCGCTGATTTCATCGGCCATGAAAATGGTGCAGGTGCAACGGGCATAGTCCGCGCGTCAGAAAACAAAAAACCCGCAGCTTTCGTGAAGAAAACTGCGGGATTTCGTATGTCTGCGGATGATTCAAGACATGTAACTGGCGGATCAGGCGGGATTCGAACCCGCGGAGGGTTTTACCCCTCGCACGCTTTCCAGGCGTGTGACTTAAACCGCTCATCCACCGATCCAGCTAGGCATATTTTAACTGAGCAAATGCCGATTTCCGCTGCCGGGACTAAAGGGCCACGAAAAAAGCCACCCGAAGGTGGCTTTTTTCATTCTGAACAGAACCGAATCAGTTCAGGGCAATTTTCTTGTCACCCTTGTAGGTATACAAAGTGATAGCGGGATTCTTCAACTCGCCATTGGTTTCAAACTGCACATTCGTCGTAATACCCTTGTAGTTGGTATCCGCCAATTTCGACAAATAAACCTTGGGATCTGCACTGCCAGCACGCTTCATCGCGTCAACCAGCACATTGACGGCGTCATAGACGTAAGGGCTGTAAACCTGGAACTGGCCGGGGTACTTGGCGTCATAACGCTTTTTCCAGGCTGTACCGCCAGGCATCTTGGCCAGCGATGCGCCACCTTCTGCGCAAATCACGTTCTCCAGCGTTTTCGCGCCAGCCGACTGTTTAATCAGGTCCATCGTGCAAATGCCGTCACCGCCGAAGTACTTGACATTGGTGAGGCCGAGTGACTCCATCTGGCGCAGCATGGGGCCAGCTTGTGGGTCCATGCCACCAAAGAACACGCCATCCGGATTCTTGGCCTTGATGGCCGTCAGGATCGACATGAAGTCAACCGACTTGTCCGTGGTGAACTGCTCGTCAACAATGGTGATGCCTTTGGCAGCAGCCGTCTTCTTGAACACATCAGCGACGCCTTGACCGTATGCGGTACGGTCATCAATCACGGCAATGCGCTTGAGTTTCAACGCATCAGCGGCGTAAAAGGCCAGCCCAGCGCCCAATGAATTGTCATTGGCGAGCAAACGGAATGTGGTTTTGTAGCCAGGCTTGGTGAGGGTCGGGTTGGTTGCCGACGGCGTGATCATGGGAATGCCACAATCGTTGTAGATTTTGGAAGCGGGGATGGTGGTGCCCGAGTTCAGGTGGCCAGCGACACCAGCGACTTTGGCGTCGCACAGTTTTTGTGCAACGGCTGCACCTTGTTTGGGATCGGCTGCGTCATCTTCAGCCACCAGTTCAAGCTTCACCTTCTTGCCACCGATCACCACGCCCGCGGCGTTCAGATCTTCAATGGCCATGCGGGCGCCGTTCTCATTGTCTTTCCCGTAAGCCGCCTGTGCACCCGAGATCGGGGCAACGTGCCCGATTTTGACGACCATGTCCTGCGCCATCGCCACACCAGCGGCGGCGGCAATCGCAGCAGCAACGGTAATTTTCAATTTCATTTGCATAGACAACTCCATAGGTTAAAAATGTGAATTAAATAGTTCCACATCCGGCACGATAACGCAATTTCTGAGCCAGAAACATAGGGAAGACACCAACCGGGGCTGTTAATGCCCCATTATTTCGACTTATGTGCTTCTGCCTGCGCGATGAAGGCCTCAGACACAGCCTGCCGCACGACACCCTCCAGCTCCTGTAGAAGATCTGAACGCAAGGTCTGCAGTTGTTCAGTCACTGTCGTACGAAACATGGCCTCGGTTTCTTCACGCAGGCGGCGCTCGATCAGCCCATCCAGCCGCTGCATCACCGACTTCGCTATTTCCTCACGGTCTGGTGTGGTCAAAGCGGCCGCCCGGGCCAAAGTCGGGGCATGCACGACTTCGGTCAGTGTTGGCAAAAATCGCGGTAGATTTCGGGGTGGTGTACTCATGAATGTTAGGTCTTCAAGGCCAGGTCATGACGCGTGATAGCGTAACCACGATCAGCATAATGCTTCCAGCGGCTTCGTGCCAGCTGTCGATCTTCATCATCCATTCCGACGATTTCAATCAGGCGCTCAAACCGATCAAAGCCCTCCGGTACAAGATGGCCGAGATTGAGCAGCACCTGCTGATGGGGCACTGACTCGATGGAGGCGGCCAGGATCACCGGCGACGCCGCAACGACATTGGGTGGGCTCTGCAAATTACAGTGCGGCACGAAGTCAGTGGGTGAAAACGTCCACAGGGCGCCATCCAGTTGCGCCAATGTGGCTGGCACGCCCGTCACCACAACCTTCGCACCACTGCCCACCGCCTTGCGCAGCAAACGGCAGGCATAGGCCACCCGGTCGGGTGCATTGAAGTGAAACGCTACCTCGGTCACTTGCAAGGTCATTGCTACTGTTTTGCCGAAGTCAGCAGGTATTCCAGCAGTAGCGCCACGGGACGACCGGTAGCCCCTTTGGCGGCCCCGCTCTTCCATGCCGTTCCTGCGATGTCCAGATGAGCCCACGGGAATTTTTCCGTGAAACGTTGCAAAAACTTGGCCGCCGTGATGGCGCCACCGGCGCGTCCGGCCACGTTGGCAACATCCGCAAAATTGGTTTTGAGGCCTTCTGCGTAATCGTCATCCAGTGGCAGGCGCCAGCACAGGTCAAGCGATGATTCGCCCGCCGCCGACAGTGCCGCTGCCAATGCATCGTCACCTGAGAACAGGCCGCTGCGCACCCCACCCAAGGCAATCATGCAGGCACCGGTGAGCGTGGCGATGTCCACCACGGCACGGGGCTTGAAACGTTCGGCATAGGTTAAAGCGTCGCACAGCACCAGACGGCCTTCGGCATCGGTATTGAGAATTTCAATGGTCTGACCGCTCATGCTGGTGACCACATCGCCGGGTTTGATGGACCGGCCATCCAAAAGGTTTTCACAAGCGGGAATCAAGCCGACCACGTTGATAGCGGGCTTCAACTCCGCCAAGGCCCTAAAGACGCCCAACACACTGGCCGCGCCTGACATGTCGAACTTCATCTCGTCCATCTCGGCCGCGTGTTTGATGGAAATGCCGCCGCTGTCAAAAGTAATGCCCTTGCCGACCAGAACCGTGGGGGCTTCGGACTTCAGCGCCCCGTCGTAACGCAGCACAATAAAACGCAGGTGCTCCTCAGAGCCCTGTGCAACCGCCATGAAAGAGCCCATCTCCAGCTTGGCCACTTCTTTCGGCCCCAGCACTTCGCATTTGATATTTGGGAACTTGGCCAATGTGCGTGCCGCCCCGGCCAGTAGTGTCGGCGTGGCATGGTTTGCCGGGCGGTTGGCCCATTCCTTGGCGAACTCAATGCCGGCTACTGCGGCCACTGACTGGTCAAAAACCGGTTTGAGCTTGGCGGCATACGGTGCGCCCACAATCACGCGCTGAATCACCCGCCCCTCGGGTTTCGACTTGGTCGTTGTGTAAACATAGCTGGCCTCGGCGACAGCCGTCACCGCGGCCCGGACGGCGTCTTCCTGGGGCAAGGTGGCGAAGCAGATCACCAGTTTTTTGACCTTGCTGCCTTTGACCGCGGTGACGGCCGCGGCAATGGCTTTGCGCACCTCTTTGGCCGTGCCGTCGCCGACGCCAGCCAGTACCGCATGTGTACAGGCCACGCCGGCGGGTCGGTACAGAAGCAGCGATTTCCCCGGCTTGGTCTCCAGGTCACCCGCTTTTAAGGTCTGCGCCACCAGCGCTGATAAAACGTCTTTGCCCGGCTTGAACGACTGGCTTAGCAACACGATCAAGGCATCGCATTTCTCATTGACCGCACCGCTTAAGTCAAATGTCTTGAGTTCAAAGTTCATAATTCGGGTTTTCCAATTATTAGTTGAGGACAGGGCTTTCTGAGCCATCGCCTAGTCGCGGCCTGTCCAGCAGATTCTCGGCCTATGTTATTCCATTCTTCCATTCGCAAGGAGCTGGCGCGCAGTTTTGGCGCTACGCTGATCGTGCTGGCGACCGTGGTCATGACCATGACGCTGATCCGCACCCTCGGCCAGGCTTCGCGCGGCAGCTTCGACCCGTCTGACGTGATGATGGTCATGGGCTATACCGTGCTCGCTTATATGCCGACCATTTTGACCATGAGCCTGTTTATTTCCGTCATTGCCACCTTGTCACGCATGTACCGCGACAGTGAGATGGTGATCTGGTTCAGCAGCGGTCGAGGTTTGGCGGCCTTGCTCGCCCCCCTGTTCCGGTTTGCCTGGCCCGTACTGCTGGTGGTGATGGCGCTGGCACTGCTGGTCTTGCCCTGGTCCAACCAGAGAATTGAAACCATGAAGGATCAATACGAAAAGCGGGGTGATATTGAACGCATTGAACCCGGTCAGTTTCAGGAATCAGCCGGGGGGAAACGGGTGTTTTTTGTGGAAAAAAATGTCAGCAGCAAACAGGCTGGCAACAACGTCTTTATAGCGACGACCGAAGACGGCAAGGAGACCATCACGTCTGCCCGTAGTGGCCGCATCCAGAGCATGGGGCAAGACCGGGTTTTGATGCTCAGCAATGGGCAGCGACTGGAGAGCGTGATTGGCAAGGCTGACCTGAAAATCAGCGAGTTTGAAGAGTACGGCATCAAGGTCGGTGTGGACGTTCTCGGTGGCACTGACGTCATCCCGGTCAATACCCGCCCGACCGTGGAGTTGTTGAAGTCCCTGACACTGCCAAATTTAGCCGAATTGTCATGGCGCATCGGCTTGATTCTGGCGGCCGTCAATTTTTTGATCATCGGCATTGCCGTTTCCAGCGTCAATCCGCGTGCGGGGCAAAGTGCCAACCTGGTTTTTGCCCTGTTTGCTTTCGTGGTGTATTACAACCTGCTGAACCTTGGCCAAAGCTGGATTGCCTCCGGCAAATTCACATTCGGCGGATTTACGCTGGCTTTGCACGGCGGCGCTTTGATGCTGGGAACCGTCTGGCTTGCCAAGGGGCATAACAACTGGCACTGGCGCACGCTGCTGGGGCTGCGTCACTCATATTTGCGGAAGTCCTCGACTTGAAAACCATTCGACACCTGATTTACGGCGAGGTGCTTACGGCGGTGGCATTTGTCACCCTCGGCTTTCTCTCCCTGTTTTTCTTTTTTGATTTTGTGGAAGAAATCCAGTCCCTCGCACGCCATGCAGCTGCCGGCTATCGGCTGGTGCATGCCCTGGCGTACGTAGCACTGATGATTCCGAGCCACCTTTATGAGTTGTTGCCCATCGCCGTGCTGATCGGCACTATTTTTGTCATGGCCCGCTTGGCGGAAAGTTCCGAATTCACTATTTTGCGAACCAGCGGACTGGGCCCCTGGCGCGCCCTGAAAACACTGCTGGTGCTGGGTTTGGGTTTTGTGCTGTTGACGTTTGCCATCGGCGATTACCTCGCCCCGAGCGCCGACCATACCGGACAACTGCTCAAGGCCCGTTACCAGGGCAACATCACGGTGGGGCAGACTGGCGCCTGGCTGAAGGAAAAACAGCGCTATGCGCAGTACGCGGTCAACGTCAACGCGCTGGCGGCGGATCGCAGCATGCGGGGTATCCACATTTTTGAATTTGATAACCAGGGCTTCCTGCGCTCCATGGTGCAGGCAGAAGGCGCCCGTTTTGGCGACGATGAGTCCTGGACCCTGACGCGTGTGGATCGGACCGAGTTCCCGGAGCGGGGCACGGATACGGCACGCATCGATCGCGCACATCTGGACAGTTTTCGATGGCCTAACCAGATCAGCGCGGAGATGGTGTCGGCCGCGCTGCTCAAGCCTGAACGCATGAGCACGATTGATCTGTTTGAGTACATCCAGCATCTGCAGGCGAATGCGCAATCTGCGCAGCGCTACGAGATCGAGTTCTGGAAGAAAGTTTTTTATCCTTTGAGTTGCCTGGTGATGGTGGTACTGGCCCTGCCCTTTGCTTACCTGCACTTCCGCTCCGGCGGGATTGCCACGTATGTGTTCGGCGGGGTGATGGCGGGCATCAGCTTCTTTCTGCTGAACAACGTTTTTGGCTATATTGGCAACCTGCAGAACTGGCAACCCTGGCTGACCGCCGCGCTGCCGGGCATGATTTATTCATTGCTATCCCTGACTGCGTTCGGGTGGCTGGTACTTAAGCGATAAGTAAACGATATGGTTAAAGATAGCGAGGTGTTGATGGACTCAGATGCAGCGCGCGGCACGATCCTGTTTGGACATGGCTCACGCGACCCCTTGTGGCGAAAACCCATTGAAGCTGTGGCCAGCCAGATCCAGGAATTGGCCCCTGCAGTTCATGTGCGCTGCGCCTACCTGGAGCTCACGCTACCCGACCTGCCCAGCAGTGCTGCCGAATTGGCGACCCTGGGCGTCACGTCGATCACGGTGGTCCCCATGTTTTTGGGGGTGGGCCGGCATGCCCGGGACGACTTGCCACTGCTGATGGCGGCAGTGCAGGCCAGTCATCCGCAAATTGCCTTCGACCTGCGACCCGCCATCGGCGAAGAGGCGCAAATGATCGAGCTGATGGCCAGAATTGCGATTTCCTGACGATTTGGCAGATGCTTGCATATGTGACTGGGGCATAATAAATTTCAACCCTTAGTTGAAATTTGATATGAACCTACACCAATTTCGCTTTGTTCAGGAAGCCGTCCGGCGCAATCTCAACCTGACGGAAGCGGCCAAGGCATTGCACACCTCGCAACCGGGCGTCTCCAAAGCCATCATTGAGCTGGAAGAAGAGCTGGGCATTGAAATATTTGCGCGGCATGGCAAACGACTCAAACGCGTGACCGAGCCGGGGCAGCATGTTCTGAAAAGCATCGAGCTCATCATGCGCGAGGTGGGCAACCTCAAACGCATTGGCGAGCAATACAGTGCCGAAGACAGCGGCACGCTCTCCATTGCCACGACCCACACACAGGCCCGTTACGTGTTGCCGGAACCGGTGGCCAAGCTGCGCCAGGCGTATCCGAAGGTCAACGTCAGCCTGCATCAGGGCTCGCCGGAACAGGTGGCCAGAATGTTGATTGACGAAGTGGCCGAGATTGGCATTGCCACTGAATCGCTGGCGGGCTATTCTGAACTGGTGACCTTGCCGTGCTATGAGTGGCAGCATGTGCTGGTGCTCCCCGTGGGCCACCCCTTGAGCCTGAAGGAACACCTGACGCTGGAAGACATCGCCCAGGAACCCTTGATTACCTACCACCCGGCTTACACCGGCCGCACCAAGATTGACCAGGCTTTTGCCACCCGCAAACTGGCGCCCCGCATTGCACTGGAAGCGATTGACTCGGACGTCATCAAGACCTATGTCCGGCTGGGTCTGGGTGTGGGTATCGCCGCGGAAATGGCGGTGCGTGATGTCGTGGCCGAGGGGGCCAAGAGCGATCTGGTGGTGCGTGCGGCCGGGCACTTGTTTGGCCAGAATGTGACCCGGGTCGCGTTCAAACGCGGCGCCTACCTGCGCAATTTTGTCTTCAAGTTTGCCGAGCTGCTGAGCGGCCGGCTGGATCGCAATCTGGTGGCCCGGGCCATGACCGGCCATGTTGACGACTATGAATTGTAAAATTTTCGGGACAGACCGCAGGCTGCGAAGCAGATCAGCTCTGTCGCCAACACTTTAAGCTTGCGGGACAGACCGTAGCTCTTTCCTCAACTGATTAAATCCCATGCACACTCCTACGCTCCAATCCAAACTGCCCAACGTCGGCACCACCATCTTCACCGTCATGTCCACGCTGGCGACGGAAACAAATGCCGTCAACCTGGGCCAAGGCTTTCCCGACTTCAATTGCGACCCCAAGCTGGTTGATGCGGTGACTGACGCCATGAAGCAAGGCCTGAACCAGTACCCGCCCATGGCCGGCGTGCCGGTATTGCGGGAGGCCGTGGCGGCCAAAATCAAGGCACTGTATGGGCGTGATTACAGTGCGGCGAACGAGATCACCATCACAGCCGGCGCCACCCAGGCCATCATCACTATCGTTCTGGCCGTGGTGCACGCGGGCGACGAGGTCATCGTGCTGGAGCCCTGCTACGACAGCTACGTGCCCAACATTGAACTCGCCGGCGGCGTGCCGGTGCGGGTGCCGTTGACTCCCGGCACCTTCCGCCCTGACTTCGACAAAATCGCCGCCGCCATCACATCCAAAACCCGCGCCATCATCATCAACTCGCCGCACAACCCGAGCGGTACGGTCTGGACGGCTGCGGACATGTTGCGCCTGCAGGAAATCCTGGCACCCACCAACGTGCTGCTCATCAGCGACGAGGTCTATGAACACATGGTATTCGACGGCCAGCAACACCAAAGTGCGGCA
>DAITMI010000104.1:0-5958 GCA_036835225.1 Rhodoferax sp.
CTCTGATCCGGGTGGATCATGAGAATGATTTCGTAATGACGCATTGATACTCCTTGTGGATGGCCCGGGTTTGGGCAGAAAAAGCCACCCTCAGCGTCTAATTGAGGTGTGGCAAGGCGAAGCCCAATATTATATGCCATCGTTGGCAGGACGAGCAGGCACCACAGCAGTCAAGGCTTGGGAACGCGACAGGAGGCTGACCAGCACGGTCACCACGACGCCGGCCAAAACGCCAAATACGCCGGCAGACACCGGCTGAATGCCAAACCACAAACCCGTGCCACTCAAGCCCAGCGCAGATCTGACCGGTGCAGCATTGACCACCATGTAGTAGATCGTCAACCCGAGGCCTGCGACCATGCCCCCAACGGCAGCCCTGTCGGTAGTCCGGGACCAGAATATGCCCAACACCATCGCCGGCACAAATGCGGCACCAGCCAGAGAAAACGAAGCCGACACCAGATACAGGATGTCGGCTGGACGCTGAGCGGCCACATAAGCGGCGGCGAGAGCCACCACCAACAGCGCAAACTTTGACAGCATCACCCTTCGCACCGCGTCCGCCTGGTTATTCTCTCCGCGAAAGAAAACATCGTGCGCCAGTGCGTTGCCAATCGTCAACAACAGGCCATCCGCCGTGGAGAGCGCAGCAGCCAGCCCGCCCGCTGCCACAAGACCGGACACGACGTAAGGCAGACCGCCCAGCTCGGGCGTCGCCAGCATCACAATATCGGCCCCCAATTTGAGCTCGGAGAACTGGAGAATGTGATCCCCATTGACATCGCTGACCGAGATCAGCGTGGGGTCCACCTTGGCCCACTGCGCGATCCAGACGGGCAGGGAATCGAAATTCTGCCCGACCAGATGACTCATGACCTCAAATTTAACCAGAACAGCCAAAGCCGGCGCGGACAAGTACAACAGTGCAATAAAGAACAGCGACCAGGCGACCGAGGTTCGCGCCTCCGCCACCGTGCGGGTGGTGTAAAAACGGGTCAGCAGATGGGGCAAGCCAGCGGTCCCCACCATCAGGCAAAACATCAAGGCCAGAAAGTTGCGCCGGGAAACGTCAAACGCCTGTTGTTCATCCACACTCCCCTGCGGGTCGCCGGCAAATGGTTTCGCGTGGGGTGGCATGCCTCCCAGAGGTTTGGCCCGCTCCCGGTTGTCCTGCATGGCACGCGTCCAGCGTTCGCGCGCAGACACCACATCCTTGGGCAGCGCCGCAAGCTCACGTCTGGCCGCAACGATGACCGATTCATCAACCTGACGTTCGTTCAAAAAAAGAATTCGCTCCTTCAGTGCTTGGCGCTCACTCTCCAGTGCCACCTCCACGTTTCGCAGCTTCAGTTCATACTCTCCCGCACGCCGGGCGTATTCATTGATCACCTGCAACTCTGCGGGCGAATTGGCCAGTTGCCGCTCCAGTTCAGTTATTTTTTGCAATTGCTGACCGTAAACGAACGGTGCCAATGGATTGCCAAGCTGTTTGTAGGCCAGCCATGAAACCGGGATCAAGAACGCCAGGATCAGCACCACATACTGGGTCACCTGTGTCCAGGTCACGGCGCGCATACCGCCTAAAAAGGAACACACCAGAACCCCGCCTAGCCCCAACAGAATGCCAATTTCAAACTGGACACCCGTCAGTCGTGACGTAATCAGCCCGACGCCGTAAATCTGTGCCACCACGTAGGTGAAAGAACACAGTACCGCGGCAAACGCCGCAATGATTCGCGGCCAGCGCCCGCCAAAACGGACGCCAAAATAATCGGGGATGGTGTACAGGCCCAGTTGCCTCAGATAAGGGGCCACCAGCAACGCCACCAGACAGAAGCCACCCGTCCAGCCCAGCACATACACCAGCCCACCGGGTTGCGATTCCGTGCCGGAAAAACCCTGCAGGTAAAGCCCCCCCGCCATGCTGATAAACGATGCCGCACTCATCCAGTCGGCGGCGGTCGCCATGCCGTTGTAAACCGCAGGGATACGGCGTCCGGCCACGTAGTACTCAGAGGCGTCGGACGTGCGGCCATAAATGCCGATCACGGCATATAAACTGAGGGTGACGAACAGAAAAATAGTGCCCACCCACGTTTTTTTCAACCCCCACCGCTCGGCCAGGGCCAGCGCCAGCAAGAACAGCAACAAGCACACGACGTAGATGGCAAATCTGCGATGCAGTCGGTGCTTATAGGCGGTGTAGGCAAGGTCGCCGACAGAAACGTCACCGTCCCGCCTGTTGGCTATCCAGGCAAACACGGCAACGATGGCGATAAAAATAAACACGCTACCCTGCGCCGCAAACCAGTAGCCCAGGGGCCAACCGTTGACAATCATCTGCAGATCGCGTGCGAAGAAGACGACGCCGAACGACGCCGCAAACCAAATCGCCAGCAGCCAGCCGTGCAAACGAAAACCGCCGGAAATCGGTTTGCCTTCGCCCACACCCACACCCACACCCACGACTTGATTCAACATCGCCAGATCATGACATCCCGAGATGCCACGAGCCATAGGTGTTTGCTATTGCTTGGCGAGCAGCTTCCAAGTAGCAATCACGGAGTCCGGATTCAGGGAAATCGATGAAATGCCTTCCTTTGCCAGCCACTCGGCAAAGTCCGGATGGTCACTGGGGCCCTGACCACATATGCCGATGTACTTGCCCTGCGCCTTGCAGGCACTGATGGCCTGACTGATAAGTGCTGTGACGGCAGGGTCGCGTTCGTCAAAGTCGGCTGCCAGCAGTTCCAGACCGGAATCACGGTCGAGTCCCAAGGTGAGCTGGGTCAGATCATTGGAGCCAATCGAGAAACCATCAAAGTACTGCAGAAACTGGCTTGCCAAAATGGCGTTGCTGGGAATCTCGCACATCATGATGATTTTCAGACCATTTTCACCGCGTTTGAGCCCGTGCGCGGCCAGCAGCTCGGTCACTTTTTTGGCTTGCCCCAGCGTACGTACAAAGGGCACCATCACCTGGACGTTGCTCAGCCCCATCTCCTGGCGCACGCGCTTGAGCGCCTCACACTCCATCGCGAAGGCCTCGCCAAAATCGGCACTGACGTAACGCACTGCACCACGGAAGCCGAGCATCGGGTTCTCCTCCTCGGGCTCGTAACGGCTGCCGCCAATCAGTTTGCGGTACTCATTGCTCTTGAAATCCGAGAGACGCACGATGACTGGCTTGGGCCAGAATGCTGCGGCAATCGTGGCGACACCTTCCGCGACCCGGTCCACATAAAAAGCACGCGGCGACGCATGGCCACGAGCGACCGACTCGACCGCTTTTTTCAGGTCTGCATCGATATTGGGATAGTCCAGAATCGCCTTCGGATGGACACCAATATTGTTGTTGATGATGAACTCAAGACGCGCCAGGCCAACACCGGCATTCGGCAACTGGCAAAAGTCAAACGCCAGCTGTGGGTTGCCGACATTCATCATGATCTTGACATCAATCTCCGGCATCTCGCCGCGCTGAACTTCGGTGACTTCAGTTTCCAGCAAGCCGTCATAAATAAAGCCGGTGTCGCCCTCGGCACAACTGACCGTCACCAGCATACCGTCCTTGAGCACCTCGCTCGCATCGCCACAACCCACCACCGCCGGGATACCCAGTTCACGTGCGATGATGGCGGCGTGGCAGGTACGCCCGCCCCGGTTGGTCACAATGGCAGCGGCCCGCTTCATGACCGGCTCCCAGTTGGGGTCGGTCATATCAGTCACCAGCACGTCGCCGGGCTGCACCTTGTCCATCTCGCTGAGGTTGTGCACGATGCGCACCGGCCCGGTACCGATCTTCTGACCAATGGCCCGCCCTTCGACGATCACGGCACTTTTTCCCTTGAGCTTGTAGCGGTATTCAGCCTTGCCGGCGGCCTGGCTTTTCACTGTCTCCGGACGGGCCTGCAAAATGTAGAGTTCGCCGTCCAGCCCGTCTTTGCCCCATTCAATGTCCATGGCCCGACCATAGTGCTGTTCGATCACCAGTGCGTAAGCAGCCAGCTTTTCGGCATCGGCATCGGTCAGGGAATAGCGGTTGCGCAACTCAGTCGGCACGTCGGTGGTTTTGACCAGCTTACCGCTGGCGGCTTTCTCTTCCGGCGTTGTGAACTGCATCTGGATCAACTTGGAGCCCAGACTGCGACGGATCACAGCGCGCTTGCCCGCTTTAAGCATCGGCTTGTGCACATAGAACTCGTCGGGATTCACAGCGCCCTGCACCACGGTCTCGCCCAGTCCATAACTGGATGTGATGAACACCACATCTTGAAAACCGGACTCGGTGTCGATGGTGAACATGACGCCGGCCGCCCCCAAATCGGAGCGCACCATGCGCTGAATGCCGGCACTCAAGGCCACATGCTCATGCGCAAAGCCCTTGTGCACACGGTAGCTGATGGCACGGTCGTTGTACAAGGAGGCGAAGACTTCCCTGATTTTGTGAAGTATTTCGTCGATACCCACCACATTCAAAAAAGTTTCCTGTTGGCCGGCAAATGAAGCATCCGGCAGATCTTCCGCCGTGGCAGACGAGCGCACTGCAAAGGAAGCTTGCGGATTACCAGAACTCAGGGTGATGAAGGAAGCGCGAATGGCCTGTTCCAGATCGGCTGGAAAAGGCTGTGCCTCGACCATGGCGCGAATCTCGGCGCCAACCTGCGCCAGCGCCCGCACGTCTTCGGTATCCAGCGCACTCAAGCGGGCATTGATCCGGCCACTCAGATCTTCATAGGCCAGAAAATCGCGGAAGGCATGCGCCGTCGTCGCGAAACCAGTGGGTACTTTGACGCCGGACGGCAAGTTCGAAATCATTTCGCCGAGGCTGGCGTTTTTACCGCCAACCGCCTCGACGTCGGTCATTCTCAGGTTTTCAAAGGGCACGACCAGGTCGGTCGGGTTGAAAAGTGCAGACATGGGGAAGCTCCAGAAGTTAAAAGCGGATCAATGCATGAAGCCAGGCGTTCTGGTGCGCTGGCCATGCCCATGCAAGCAGCCTGACTTTGTTGTTCTAGTCGGTCGGTGCAGCGCATGGAAGAATTGGGTTAGATTGGCATTATTGTAGGCCGCGAACCGGCTCACAATACAGGCCGTCCTTGCAGAAGGCTGAATGCCAACCGCGCCCTTAACTATCTACCATCATGCCCAACCGCACTGTATTTTTTATCTCCGACGGCACCGGCATCACCGCGGAAACCTTTGGCAACGCCATCCTGGCCCAGTTTGAAACCAAATCCCACCATGTACGCCTACCCTTCGTTGACTCCGTTGACAAGGCGCACCAGGCTGTGCGCCAGATCAATCACGCAGGAATCGTGGACGGCAACAGACCGATTGTTTTTACAACACTGGTCAATATGGAGGTGCTTAAAGTCATCACGGATGGCTGCCAGGGTATGCTGCTGGACATGTTTGGCACCTTTGTGCATCCGCTTGAAACCGAACTCAAGCTCAAGTCCCACCACCGCGTTGGCCGCTTCAGCGATGCCAGCAAGAGCAAGGAATACCAGTCCCGCATTGAAGCCATCAACTTCTCGTTAGCCCATGACGATGGCCAATCCCACCGCGACCTCGCGCATTCCGATGTCATTTTGGTCGGTGTCAGCCGCAGTGGCAAGACGCCGACCTCGCTCTACCTGGCCATGCAATACGGGCTCAAAGCCTCCAACTACCCACTGATCCCGGAGGACTTTGAACGCCAGCATTTGCCGCCGGCGCTAAAACCGCACCAGAACAAAATCTTTGGCCTGACGATCCAGCCCGAGCGCCTGAGCGAAATCCGCAACGAGCGCCGACCCAACTCCAAGTACGCCTCACTGGAAAACTGCCGCATGGAGGTGAGTGAAGCCGAAGCCATGATGCGCCGCTCGGGTATCCGGTGGCTGTCAACCACGACCAAGTCCATTGAAGAGATTGCGACCACCATCCTGCAAGAAATCAGGCCGGAGCGGCTGA
>DAITMI010000104.1:6058-8911 GCA_036835225.1 Rhodoferax sp.
CCCGCAGCAGCGCCACCATTCTCCGACTGGTCGAACCGGCCGAAGTGAAAAGTGAATCGGGCGTAGCATCCCGCCTGGCCGAACTGGGTTTTTTGCCTGGTGAAACTGTGACCATCTTGCGACGTGGACCGGGCGGACGCGAGCCCATCGCGGTGCAGATTGGAGAAACCGTTTTCGCGCTGCGAAGTATTGAAGCCGCCTGCATTGAGGTCGATGGTGGCCTCATCAAGGGGCAGCCATGACCGCAGTGACTATGCCAATGACTTCGCAGCAGTCGTACGTTGCGCTGGTCGGCAACCCCAACTGCGGTAAAACCGCGCTGTTCAACCTGCTCACCGGAGCGCACCAGAAGGTCGCCAACTACGCGGGGGTCACTGTCGAGCGCAAGCAGGGCACGGCCCAGCTTGCCGATGGCCACACCCTGTCCATCGTCGATCTTCCAGGCACCTACAGCCTGAACCCCACCACCGCCGACGAGACGGTCACGCATGACGTGTTGATGGGGCTGCGCCCGGGCGAAGCACCGCCCGAGGCCATCGTGGCCGTGGTGGATGCCACCAATCTGCGCATGAATTTGCGGCTGGTACTGCAGCTGCGTGCTCTGGGCAAGCCCATGGTCGTGGCCCTGAATATGATGGACGTGGCGCGTGCGCATGGCCTGCAAATTGATGTGCGAAAACTGGCGGCCGAACTGGGTTTGCCCGTGGTGGAGACCGTGGCCGTTGACAACAGCCTGTTTGGCAACTGGCTGGCGCGCTGGACCGGTCGTCCGATGGACAATGGACGCGGTGCCTTGCTTCAGGCCGCCCAACAGGCGCTTGCCAATCAGTCCGTGAATATGCAGCAGCTTCAGCCGGCCCACCAAGCATCACCCGATCAGCTGACGTTGCAAAAACAGGTCAACCACATCCTGTCAGTTGCGGCGCCCCAAGCGCCGCGGGTCCAACGTTTCAACCACCGTATCGACGCCGTGGTCATGCACCCAGTCTGGGGGCTGGTGCTGCTGGCAGCGCTGTTGCTCATGATTTTTCAGGCTGTGTTTTCATGGGCCAACCTGCCAATGGACGCCATCAAGGAAGTGGTGGCCGCGGTCGGTGACTTTGTCCGGGCCCACATGCCGCAAGGTCTGCTGCGAAGCCTGCTGGTGGATGGCGTGGTGGCGGGCGTGGGCAGCGTGGTGGTGTTTCTGCCGCAAATCCTGATTTTGTTTTTCTTCATCCTGCTGCTGGAGGATTCGGGTTATCTGCCACGGGCGGCTTTTTTGCTGGACAACGTGATGGGCAAGGTCGGCTTGTCGGGCCGGGCCTTTATTCCTCTTCTTTCCAGCTTTGCCTGTGCCATTCCGGGCATCATGGCCACCCGCACCATCCCGAACTGGCGCGACCGGCTGGCCACCATCATGGTGGCGCCGCTGATGACCTGTTCGGCCCGGCTGCCTCTCTATGCGTTGTTGATTGGCGCCTTTATTCCAGCGCGTGACGTCGGCGCCTTCAACCTGCAGGGCCTGACCCTGTTTGGCTTGTACGCTGCCGGCATTCTGTCGGCGATGGCGGTCGCCTGGGTCTTCAAACGCACCTGGATGAAAAGCAGCTACCAGCCGCTGATGCTGGAGTTGCCGCCCTACCGCATGCCCAATCTGCGCAATTTGTTGATGGGACTGTGGCAACGCGCGGTCATCTTCCTGCAGCGCGTCGGCACCATCATTTTTGCCGTGATGGTGTTGCTGTGGTTCCTGTCCACGTTCCCCGGCCCACCCGATGGGGCCACCGGTGCTGCCATCCAGTACAGTTTTGCCGGCATGCTGGGCCACGCGCTGGAATATGTTTTTGCCCCCATTGGTTTCAACTGGCAAATCTCCATTGCCCTGGTGCCGGGCATGGCCGCCCGTGAGGTCGCGGTGGGCGCGCTGGGCACCGTCTATGCCTTATCGTCCACCGGTGAAGAAACCGCCCAAGCCCTCAGCCCCATCATTGCGCAGAGCTGGTCGATCGCCACCGCCTATTCCCTGCTGGCCTGGTACGTGTTTGCGCCGCAATGCATCTCGACGTTGGTGGTGGTCAAGCGTGAAACCAATTCCTGGCGTTACCCCATCCTGATGGCCACCTACTTATTCGCCCTGGCCTACCTGGCGTCGTTCATCACGTTTCGCCTGGTCAGTGCACTGACCCTGAATGGGTGACCATGAGCGCCGCTTTTCTGTATCAGGTTTTCCAGACTGTGACGGTCTCTGGCCTGGTTGCGGGCTGCGCCCTGTACTGCCTGCTCGTGCTGGCACCGAATGGCGTGAAGCGCGCCTTGAAACTGGTTCTATTGCGCTGCCCGCTGCCCACTTTTGTCGCGGCATGGTTGACGCCAACCACGGCCGCAGGCACCTGCGGCTCCAACTGCGGCGCTTGCGCACCCAGCCCCGCCAAAACGCAAGCGGTGAAGTGGTACCCGCGTAAGCCATAAGCGGCCTCAAAGCAGACGGCTCGTCGCCGCGCATTGGCAGCGCAGCGACACGGCACGATTAACCGGCGTCATCGGCGCTGATATCGCCACGGGCGGGATGTCTCAGTGCGCTACGAGCGAGTGGCACAGGCCATGGCGGCAGCGCAGCGGGCCGGGATCAAAAAAATCGGCTTCATTACCGAACCGAAGAACTGAAATCAGGACGAGATGATGCTTGCCCCCAAGCCAACTTCAGACCGCCCCACCGGGCCAGCCGGGACAGGGCAGTGCCAAGCTGCGGCCAAGGCGTCAGAACCCGTGCAGAGCACCGACCTGCTCAAGGGTCAGAAATCAGTTGTGATTGAACACATGGGTTCCATCTACCGTCTGCAGACAACCAAACTGGGCAAACTTATTTTAACA
>DAITMI010000105.1:0-8661 GCA_036835225.1 Rhodoferax sp.
TCAAGAACAGCTTTCTTCTCGGCCTGAATCAGGGTGCGGCGCGGGTCGGCAAAAGTCTTGGCATCCGCCTCAATCTCTTTGATCATCAAGCGACGCAGCGCAGCCGGGTTACCCAGAATTTCTTCCAGCCCTTTTTGCTCGGTGCGCAGCGCGGTCAACTCCTGTTCAATCTTGATGGCTTCCAGCCGGGCCAACTGGCGCAGGCGGATCTCCAGAATGTCTTCGGCCTGCCGCTCCGACAGGTTAAAGCGCGCCATCAACGCCACTTTGGGGTCGTCGGACTGGCGAATGATGGCAATCACTTCGTCAATATTGAGCAGCACCAGTTGCCGCCCTTCCAGAATATGGATGCGATCCAGCACCTTGCTGAGCCGATGCTGCGAGCGGCGCTCCACCGTGATCTGACGGAATTCAATCCACTCCGTCAACATCTGCCGCAAGGACTTCTGGGTTGGTCGGCCATCGAGCCCGACCATAGTCAGGTTGATGGGTGACGAGGTCTCCAGACTGGTGTGCGCCAGCAGCGTGGTGATGAGTTCCTGCTGTTGAATTTTGCTGGTCTTGGGCTCGCACACCAGCCGCACTGCCGCGTCTTTGCTGGACTCGTCCCGTACCACATCAAGCACGGACAGCACAGTCGCCTTCAGCTGGGTTTGCTCCAGCGACAGCGCCTTCTTGCCGGCCTTGATTTTCGGATTGGTCAGCTCTTCAATTTCTTCCAGCACGCGCTGGGTGCTGACGCCGGGCGGCAATTCGGTCACCACGAGTTGCCATTGGCCGCGCGCCAGCTCCTCAATTTTCCAGCGGGCGCGCACCTTGAGTGAGCCGCGTCCGGTGCGATAAGCATCGGCAATGTCGCCAGCGGTGCTGGTGATTTGCCCTCCGCCGGGATAGTCGGGGCCGGGAATGAGGGCAAACAGCTCGTCATGACTGAGCTTGGGTGTTTTGATCAGCGCCACGCAGGCATCCGCCACTTCACGCAAATTGTGGCTGGGGATTTCGGTGGCCAAGCCCACGGCGATACCACTGGCGCCATTGAGCAAGGCGAACGGCAAGCGCGCCGGCAACTGGCGTGGCTCCTCGGTGGAGCCGTCGTAGTTGGGTGTGAAATCAACCGTGCCCTCGTCAATTTCGTCGAGCAGCAGACTGGTGATTTTGGCCAGCCGCGCCTCGGTGTACCGCATGGCAGCCGCGCCATCGCCGTCGCGCGAGCCAAAGTTACCCTGACCGTCAATCAGCGGGTAACGCAAGGAAAAGTCCTGGGCCATGCGCACCGCGGCGTCATACACCGACGAGTCCCCGTGCGGATGAAACCGGCCCAGCACATCGCCGACCACGCGGGCGCACTTGACCGGCTTGGCACCGGTGTTGCCGTTGGCCCCGCCAAAGCCCAGACCCATGCGCGACATGGAATACAAAATACGGCGCTGCACCGGCTTCTGGCCATCGCACACATCCGGCAAAGCCCGGCCCTTGACCACGCTCAGGGCATATTCAAGGTAGGCCCGTTGCGCGTAGGACGCCAGGCTGGGCGAGTCGCCGCCGTCGTCAGGCGGCGGGCTTGACGGGAAATCGAGTGTTGGTTGGTCGGTCATGAAAACTTAGTCCGTCTCGAACTGGAGGGTTGATGGGGGAAGCGGCGCGGCCAGGGCGGGGACCGGCGCAATCAGGGTGCCATGGTGACGGGTACCACCTTGAACTTCCATGCCCGGCACGAGGAGGGGATCGGGTCTACCTGCAACCCAGGCCGCCGACTTGAGCTGGGAATAGATCTTCATGACGGCTTGCACATAGTGCTGCGTTCCTTTGTTATTTGGAATTTTGTTGCCTGCGCGCATCACCGTCCCTTCGCCCGCGTTGTAAGCGGCCAGCGCCAATTCAAGCCGACCAGGGAATAGGTTGATCAGGTACTGCAGGTAGCGGGTACCGGTCTTGATATTGGTGCGCGGATCAAACAGTTTTTTCTTGATTGAAGTCGTCTTGTCACCTGAAACACCAAAATTGCGCGCGGTGGCGGGCATGATCTGCATCAAGCCAATCGCCCCCCCTGGCGATACCGCCAGGGTATCAAAGCGGGACTCTTTCGCAATCAGCGCATGCAGTAGCTCATGTTCAATATTGAACTCATCCGCCGCCTCGTGCACGTGCTGCTTGACCCTCTGGTAGCCAGGATAAACGTCAAAATAATCAGTCACCCTGGATGCCACTGACGACACGACGCCAGGCAAGCCTAACGGGGTGACCTCGGTCGATCCGTTCACCTCAAGGCGGCTGTCGGCAAACGCCGATTGCTGCGAAAAAGATAGCAGAAACCACAGGAGCAGAAAGGGTTTCAGACCCCCAAAATCCCTAAAACAGTAACCTTGGGACAAGGGCATGCTCATTAAATATCGATCTCGACCGTATCCCCGTGCAACTCCATCAACTCACGGCGCGCGGCGGCCTCACCTTTGCCCATCAGTTTGGTGATCAGCGCCTCGGTTTGCCCAAAGTCCATGCCGCCCAACTGCACCGGCAGCAAACGGCGGGTGTCCGGGTTGAGCGTGGTTTCCCACAGTTGCACGGCATTCATCTCACCCAAGCCCTTGAAGCGGCTAATGCTCCAGGCCGTCTCCCGCACCCCCTCTTTGCGCAGCTTGTCAAGAATGGCGGTCAGTTCGCCTTCGTCCAGCGCATAGGCTTTGGACGCCGGTTTCTTGCCGCGTGCCGGGGCGTCCACGCGAAACAGGGGCGGCCGCGCCACATAGACATGGCCGGTCTCAATCAGCTTGGGGAAATGTCGGAAAAACAGGGTCAGTAACAGCACCTGAATGTGCGAGCCATCCACATCCGCATCCGACAGAATGCACACCTTGCCGTAACGCAGACCACTCAAATCGGGGCTGTCGTTCGGGCCATGCGGATCGACACCAATGGCGACCGAGATATCATGGATTTCGTTGTTGGCAAACAGGCGATCACGGTCAACCTCCCACGTGTTGAGCACTTTGCCGCGCAAAGGCAATATCGCCTGGCTCTCTTTGTCGCGCCCCATCTTGGCGCTGCCACCGGCGGAATCGCCCTCGACCAGGAAGATTTCGTTATGGGCCAGATCCCGGCTTTCACAATCGGTTAGCTTCCCCGGCAGCACGGCCACCCCGGAGCCCTTGCGCTTCTCGACTTTCTGGCCGGCTTTCTGGCGGACTTGAGCCGCCTTGATGGCCAGTTCAGCGAGCTTCTTGCCGTACTCAACGTGCTGGTTCAACCACAGTTCCAGGGCTGGGCGCACAAAACTGGACACCAGCCGCACCGCATCGCGCGAGTTCAAACGTTCCTTGATCTGTCCCTGAAATTGCGGATCCAGCACCTTGGCCGACAATACATAGCTGGCGCGGGCGAACACGTCTTCCGGCAACAGTTTGACGCCTTTGGGCAGCAGGGAGTGCAGCTCGATAAAGCTCTTGACTGCCGTGAACACGCCGTCACGCAAGCCACTTTCATGGGTGCCGCCGGCGCTGGTGGGAATCAGGTTGACATAACTTTCGCGCACTGGCTGACCGTCTTCGGTGAAGGCCACGCACCAGGATGCGCCTTCGCCTTCGGCAAAGTTGTCGCTCTGGGCATCGGCAAAACCCTCGCCCTCAAACACGGGAATCACCAGCTCGCCATTGAGCGTTTGCAGCAGGTAGTCGCGCAGGCCACCTTTGTAGGTCCAGCTTTGCGTCTCTTTGCTCTTCTCATTGACCAGCGTCACGGTGACGCCCGGCATCAACACCGCCTTGCTGCGCAGCAGGTGGGTCAGTTGCGCCATGGGTAGCGCCATCGCTTCAAAGTATTTCGCGTCCGGCCAAACCCGCACAGTGGTGCCTGACTTGCGGTCGCCCTCACCCTGTTTTCGCGCTTGCAGCGGTTCAATGACGTCACCGCCCGAAAAAACCAGCCGGGCCACCATGCCCTCGCGGTAGGTCGTGGCCTCCAGCCGCGTGGCCAAGGCATTGGTCACACTCACACCCACACCATGCAGTCCACCTGAAAAACTGTAGGCGCCACCCTTGCCCTTGTCAAACTTGCCACCGGCATGCAGCCGCGTGAAAACCAGTTCGATCACCGGGGCGTTTTCTTCCGGATGCAGGCCAAACGGAATGCCGCGGCCATCGTCTTCAATGCTGACCGAGCCGTCGGTGTGCAGCACAACCTTGATTTTCTTGCCATGCCCCGCCAACGCTTCGTCCGCCGCGTTATCCAGTACTTCCTGGATAACGTGAAGCGGGTTGTCGGTCCGGGTGTACATGCCGGGCCGCTGCTTGACTGGCTCCAGGCCTTTGAGGACGCGGATGGAATTCTCTGAATATTCGGGGGTTGGTTTGACTGCCATAGCCGCGAATTGTAGTCTGCAGTCAGCAAATAGCTGTATGAAATTACAGTTTTGACAGCCTGCCAAATGCACCCGGTCAGCGTTACGCCAACAGATTAGCTACATTTGCTGGATGACAATTCCCACCAAAACACTTTCCATGACACAGGTTCTGCTGTGTGGCGCCGCCATTGTGACGCTGTCCATGGGCATACGCCACGGCTTTGGTCTGTGGCTACAGCCCGTCACACAAAGCCAGGGCTGGAGCCGCGAGACCTTTGCCTTTGCCATCGCCATCCAGAATCTGGCCTGGGGGGTTTCCGGCATTTTTGCCGGCATGGCGGCCGACCGCTTTGGCGCCTTCAGGGTGGTTGTGGTTGGCGCTCTTTTATATGCGCTCGGCTTGGTGGGTATGGCAGGTGCCACCACACCATTGATGTTTTCCGCCACAGCCGGGGTGTTAATTGGCATGGCGCAGGCCGGCACCACCTATGCCGTCATTTACGGCGTGATTGGCCGCAACGTCTCGGCCGACAGACGCTCCTGGGCCATGGGCATCGCAGCGGCGGCAGGTTCATTCGGCCAATTTCTGATGGTACCAACCGAGGGGTTTTTGATCAGCAGCTTTGGCTGGCAGAATGCCCTGGTGATCCTGGGCATTGCCGCATTGATGATGGTGCCACTGGCCTGGGGTTTGCGGGAACCGGGGTTTACAGGCAGCGCGACCACCCGCCGCGAACAGACCATTTTTCAAGCATTCACCGAGGCCTTCAAGTACCCCAGCTTCCAACTGTTGATGGCCGGCTATTTCGTCTGCGGCTTCCAGGTCGTCTTCATTGGGGTGCACATGCCCAGTTACCTGCGGGACAAAGGCCTGTCGCCCCAAGTGGCGGGCTACGCTCTGGCACTGATTGGCTTGTTCAATGTTTTTGGCACCTATGCGGCCGGCGTGCTGGGGCAGCGGCTACAAAAAAAGAACATCCTGGCCTTTATCTACCTCGCGCGTGCCGTCGCCATCAGCGTGTTCCTGCTGGTGCCGTTGTCGCCCCTGAGTGTTTACATTTTCTCCAGCGTCATGGGCCTGCTGTGGCTCTCCACCGTGCCCCCGACCAATGCCACGGTAGCGCAGATCTTTGGTGTGGCACATCTTTCCATGCTGAGTGGTTTTGTGTTTTTCAGCCATCAAATCGGCTCCTTCATGGGGGTGTGGCTGGGTGGCTACCTGTATGACCGCACCGGCAGCTATGACGTGGTCTGGTACATCGCCATTGCGCTGGGCGTGCTGGCGGCGCTCGTCAATCTGCCGATCAAAGAATCGGCGATCGTCCGTAGCACAGCTAGGCAAAGCGCGTGAAGTTATGAAACATAGTCAAAAAATCCTGCTCTACGTAAGTGCGGTTTGCGTGCTGTTGGCGGTGTTTGCACTCTACACGCGCCCCGACTTCTTAGTCACCCTGGCGAATCAGGTCTGGGCCTGCTTCTAAGAAGGATCAACATGGTGGATCAATCGCCAACGTCAGTCTCACATGGCTCGGGACCCGCATCAAGCTGGGTCAAACGCTGGTCGCACCTCGTTCCGCCCGGGGGGACGATACTCGACATCGCTTGCGGCCGGGGTCGCCACATGAAGTGGTTTGCCGAGAAGGGCCACGCGGTGGTCGGCGTTGACCGCTCACCCGAGGCGATTCATGCCGCGGCAAGTTTCGGCGAGGCCATTCTGGCGGATATCGAGAACGATCCCTGGCCCCTGATGAATGGCGCCCAAGCTCGTCAATTCGAAGCCGTGATCGTCACCAACTATTTGTGGCGCCCGCTTTTCCCGCTGATTACCGCATGCGTTGCGCCCGGCGGCCTGCTCATTTATGAGACCTTTACGAGCGGGAATGAAACCGTCGGGAAACCGTCGCGGCCTGATTTTCTTTTGCGCCCGGCCGAATTGCTGCACACTTTCGAAAACATGCACATCGTGGCTTTTGAAGAAGGCTTTCTTGAGAGTCCTGCTCGCTTCGTACAACGGATCGCGGCCATTCGACCTGGGCCGCGGGATGCGAGCGACTCTTCACCGACGCGTTACACGCTCTAGTTAGAATGCTCTTTTACCGTTAACCATCATTCGGACATGACATCCTCAATCGGCCAAATAACCGGCAGCATCGTGGCACTCGTCACCCCCATGCACGAAGATGGCAGTGTGGACTACCCCACCCTGCGCAAACTGATCGACTGGCACATCACTGAGGGCACCGACTGCATTGGCGTGGTGGGCACCACCGGTGAGTCGCCGACCGTCAATGTGCAAGAGCATTGCGAAATCATCCGCGTCGCGGTGGAGCAAGCCGGCGGACGCGTCCCCATCATGGCCGGGTGCGGCGCCAACTCCACGGCGGAGGCCATCGAACTGACCAAGTTTGCCAAACAGGTGGGGGCCGATTGCCAGTTGCAGGTGGTGCCCTATTACAACAAGCCGACCCAGGAAGGCCAGTACCTGCACTTCAAGGCCATTGCGCAAGCGGTTGATCTGCCCATGGTTCTGTACAACGTGCCGGGTCGCTCTGTGGCCGACATGGCGCATGACACTGTGCTGCGTTTGGCGCAGGTGCCTGGTATCGTTGGCATCAAGGAGGCAACCGGCAATATCGAGCGGGCGCAGTGGCTGATTCGGGAAGCCCCGAAAGGGTTTGCCATTTATTCCGGGGATGACCCAACCGCAGTCGCCCTGATGCTGTGCGGCGGCCACGGCAACGTCAGCGTAAGCGCCAATCTGGCGCCACGGCTCATGCACGAGCTGTGCGTTGCGGCCATGGCGGGCGATACAAAGCGGGCCATGGAAATACAGTTCAAGCTGCTGCCTTTGCACAAGAACCTGTTTGTGGAGGCCAACCCCATCCCAGTGAAGTGGGCGATGGCAAGGATGAAGCTGTGCGGTGGCACCATGCGCCTGCCCATGACGCCTTTGACCCAAGCCAACGAAGCGGTGGTTGAAAGCGCGTTGCGCGCAACCGGCCTGGTCTGACAGGCACGGCCTAGCCTTACTTATTACCCTAAGGGACACTTTTGTGAATCATTTCTCCAAACTGACGCTGCTGAGTCTTTCACTCACGCTGGCAGCGTGCTCGGCTCTCAATAGCGACAAAATCGACTACAAAAGCGCGGGCAAGGGCCCGTCACTGGACGTGCCGCCCGACCTGACCCAGCTGTCGCGCGACACCCGCTATGCCGTTCCCGGCGGCGCCGTGACCGCGTCCAGCTTTCAACTTGGCCAACCCAGTCAATCGGCACCCACCACCGCAGCGACTTCGCTAGGCGATGTTCATATTGAACGTGCTGGCACACAACGATGGCTAGTGGTCAATCGGCCTGCAGACAAACTCTGGGATCCGGTACGCGACTTCTGGCAGGAAAATGGTTTCCTGCTGGCCATGGACCAGGCCAATTTGGGCATCATGGAAACCGATTGGGCCGAAAATCGGGCCAAAATTCCGGACGATATTATTCGCAATACGCTCGGGAAAGTACTCGATTCACTGTATTCAACCGGTGAGCGCGACAAGTTTCGTACCCGCCTTGAGCGCAATGCGAGCGGCGGGACCGATATCTTCATCAGTCATCGTGGCATGGTTGAGGTGTACAGCAGTACCCAAAAGGAAACCACCGTGTGGCAACCTCGCGCCGCCGACCCGGAACTCGAAGCGGAATTCTTGCGTCGCTTGATGGTCAAACTGGGCGTGACCCCTGAACAATCCAAGGCATTAGTCGCTGCAGGGGCCAGCAAGAGCAGCTCGCGCGCCACTGCGATCAATGGGCAACCCGTGGTTCAAATCGACGACGGTTTCGACCGCGCTTGGCGGCGTGTTGGTTTGTCGCTGGACCGTACTGGTTTCACCGTCGAGGATCGGGATCGCAGCAAGGGTGTTTATTTTGTCCGCTATGTGGAACCTGTTGCCGACAAGGCAGAGCCAGGCTTCCTGGGAAAGCTCTTTGGTACCTCAAAAGCAGACACTGCCCCTTTGAAATACCGCATTGCCGTTGTCAGCCAGGGGGCCTCAACAACGGTATCCGTGCTTGATGCGAGTGGAAAGCCGGACACGTCAGCCAATGCGCAACGCATCGTGAATGTTATCGCGGACGACCTCAAGTAATCAGCGCGCATTCAGGCTGAAATCTGTCTGCGCACAAGCCACTTACGTTGGCAGCAGGCCGCGAAACATCCATGAATCATGGCGCGTTCAACTGACTTGCTGCGCCGGATGACTACCGATGTAGATTCATTCAAGATCGAGTAGGGGACGGAGTTACCCTCGTCGCCCTCTCACACCACCGTACGTGCG
>DAITMI010000106.1:0-8360 GCA_036835225.1 Rhodoferax sp.
GCCACCAGCTTGTGGAAAAACGGCGTTTTCTTGCCCAGCTTGTAGCCGTGGCGGATCGCACGGCGGATGATGCGGCGCTGCACATAACCGCGGCCTTCGTTGGACGGGTTGACGCCGTCGCTGACCAGGAAGGCGGTGGCGCGGATATGGTCGGCGATGACAAACAGGGATTTGTTGCCCAGGTCCTTCTCGCCGGTCTCGCGCGAGGCGGCCTTGATCAGCGCGTCAAAGATGTCGATTTCGTAGTTGCTGTGCACATGCTGCAGGATGGCGGCCAGGCGCTCCAGGCCCATGCCGGTGTCCACGCAGGGCGCGGGCAGCGGCTTGACCGAGCCGTCGGGCTGCATGTCGAACTGCATGAACACGTTGTTCCAGATCTCGATGTAGCGGTCGCCGTCCTGCTCGGGCGAGCCGGGCGGGCCGCCGGCGATCTCGGGACCGTGGTCGAAGAAAATTTCGCTGCAGGGGCCGCAGGGGCCGGTGTCGGCCATCATCCAGAAGTTGTCGCTGGCGTATTTGGCACCCTTGTTGTCGCCGATGCGCACCACACGCTCAGGTGGCAGGCCGATTTCCTTGGTCCAGATGTCGTAGGCCTCGTCGTCGTCGATGTAGACCGTGGCCCAGAGTTTGTCGGCCGGCAGCTTGTAGACCTCGGTCAGCAGTTCCCAGGCCCACTTCAGCGATTCGCGTTTGAAGTAGTCGCCAAAACTCCAGTTGCCCAGCATCTCGAAGAAGGTGTGGTGGCGCGCGGTGTAGCCGACGTTTTCCAGGTCGTTGTGCTTGCCGCCCGCGCGCAGGCAGGCCTGCACGGACGCGGCGCGCACGTAGGAACGCTTGTCGGCCCCCAAAAACACGTCCTTGAACTGGACCATGCCCGAGTTGGTGAACATCAACGTGGGGTCATTGCCCGGCACCAGCGGGCTGCTTTCGACCACGGTATGGCCTTTGGATTCAAAAAAATCGAGAAAGGTTTTGCGAATGTCGGCGACATTCATGGTGGTTTGGGTCATGACAGATTGATCGTTGGGCAGAAATAGGGGCGTTCTCGGCTAGACTGCGCAAAGCACAGCAGGCCAACTGTGCATTATCGCCCGGCATCAGCGCAGGTGCCCGCCGGTTGCCGACAGGTTTCCATCGAGCGTGGGACGCACGGCGGTCAGAAAATTACTCAGCGACTCAGGCAACACCGCCCCTTTGCGCCAGGCAAGGCCTACCTCCAGGTGCGGCATCGGGTACGCCAGGGTCCTTGCTTCAATGCGATCACCTTCCAGAGACCAGGGGCGGTACAACATGTCCGGAAGCACTGAACACCCGGCACCCGTGGCCACCAGACTGCGCACCGCTTCCACAGAAGAGGTGCGGATCAAGATGTTGGGGTCGGATCCCCCGGCGTTCCACAGCGCGGTAGCCGTGTCGCCCAACTCGTCTGCCTGCAACAGTATCAGTGACTGCTCGGCGAGCTCCCTGGCCTCAATTCTTTCCTCGCTCGCCAAGCGGTGGTTGACCGGACACCAAACGCGCCAGCCCGAGCGAAGAACGGTCTCGGTCTCCAGTGCACGGTAATTCTGCAGTTGTGACACAACGATCAAGGCCACGTCCAACTCACCATTGATCAGCAAATGCTCCAGATAGTCACGCCGGTCTTCAGTGATTTGAACCTGGATCCGCGGAAATACCCGGCGAAACCGGTCCAGCAAAAACGGCAGGTAGTACCCCACCATCAGGCTGGTGACGCCAATGTTGAGGCTGCCTGTGACGGTATGGGGGCGCGAGGCCAGCGCGTCGCGCGCATTGCGCATGGCCACTTCAATCTGGTGGGCATGCCGCAAAAACTGGTGGCCCGCATGGGTCAGGGCCATGCCACGGGCCCGGCGCTCAAACAACAAGGTACCCAAATCGGCCTCGATCTGGGCAATGGCCGCCGACACCACCGATTGCGACACACCCAACTCATGGATTGCCGCCGAGATGGAACCCGATTCCGCGACCGCTATGAAATACCGAATGCTCTTAAAAGATGTACTCATATCGCCATTTCGTGATTTCAGGCACCTTTTTGGCCCATTTAGCGGGTGAACCCGGCAATGCACCTTTTTAAAACCCAGGGTTAACCATTAAACAAATGCTATTTGGTGCAAGGTTTCTGTTTTTCCGATGGATTGTATTGCCATGCGCGTATGGATCTAGCCTATCGCTCTCCCTAAGATGCCAGCAGGCCCGCAAACGCTGGCCACAACAACCCACGTCAGGAGCCTCTTTATGTCACAAGCCCGCGCATTACTCACCGGTTTGCTGGCGGTAGCCGCCGCCGCTTCCAGCTTCGCCAGTCCACCCTCATCCCTTGGCAAGGGTGAAGGGCAACTCAACATCATTGCCTGGGCGGGATATATAGAGCGTGGTGCAACCGTCAAGGAATACGACTGGACCACCGAATTCGAAAAGACATCCGGCTGCAAAGTCAACGTCAAGACTGCGGCCACTTCGGATGAAATGGTGTCTCTGATGAAAGCCGGTGGCTACGACCTGGTCACTGCCTCGGGCGATGCCAGCGGACGCCTGATCGCCTCCAAATTGGTGCAGGAAGTCAACGTGGGCCTGGTTCCCAGCTACAAGAACGTGGACCCGCGCCTTCAAAACGCTTCCTGGCACACCATTGATGGAAAGCACTACGGCGTGCCCTACCAGTCGGGCCCCAACGTACTCATGTACAACACCGATGTGTTCAAAAAGGCACCCGATTCCTGGGGTGTCGTGTTTGAAGAACAAACCCTGCCCGATGGCAAGTCCAACAAAGGCCGCGTACAGGCCTTTGACGGAGCCATCTACATTGCCGATGCAGCGCTGTACCTCATGACAAAGAACCCGGCGCTGGGCATCAAGGATCCCTATGAGCTGAATGAAAAACAATACGCTGCGGTTCTGGACCTGCTGCGGGCCCAGAAGAAATTGACTCACCGCTACTGGCACGATGCCACGGTGCAGATGAATGACTTCAAAAACGAAGGCATCGTCGCTTCCGGCTCATGGGGCTTCATGGTCAATTCACTGAAAGGCGAGAAGAAGCCGATTGCCTCGGTCATCCCCAAGGAAGGCGCCACTGGCTGGGCCGACACCACCATGCTGCACACCAACGCCAAGAACGTGAACTGCGCTTACAAGTGGATGGAGCATCAACTCAGCGACAAGCTGCAGGCCCCCTTGGCCGAGTGGTTTGGCACTGTGCCGGTGACACCCGCGGCCTGCAAGGCCAAGGCCCCGGGTGGCAGCGACTTCTGCAAGATCAATGGCTTTGACGACCTGAACAAGATCAAGTTCTGGAAGACCCCGCAAGCCAAGTGCACCACCCAGGGCACCTGTGTTCCTTACGCCAAGTGGGCAATGGACTACATCGCCATCATGGGCGGCCGTTGATCCGCAAAATCTGAAGGTGTGTATGCCAGTAGCCATCGAGTTTCAACAAGTATCCCGGCACTACGGTGAAGTCAAAGCGCTGGACAGCGTGAGCTTCACCGTGGAAGAAGGCGAGTTTTTTTCCATGCTGGGGCCGTCGGGCTCGGGGAAAACCACCTCGCTGCGGCTGATGGCGGGCTTTGAGCAGCCCACCAGCGGCAGCCTGACCTTGATGGGCAAAGAGG
Source organism: Rhodoferax sp. (assembly GCA_036835225.1). Lineage (GTDB taxonomy): Bacteria > Pseudomonadota > Gammaproteobacteria > Burkholderiales > Burkholderiaceae_C > Rhodoferax. The sequence goes on from DAITMI010000106.1 coordinate 3,636, forward strand.
CTTCTGGCACACCGCCTTATGAGCGCGATGTGAACACGGTCTTTCAGGACTACGCCCTGTTTCCGCACATGAGTGTGCTGGACAACGTGGCCTACGGACTGATGGTCAAAAAAGTGGGCAAGGCCGAGCGCCATGCCAAGGCGCTTGACGCCTTGGCCATGGTCGCCCTGCCCGACCACGCCGAGCGCACGCCGGCCCAACTCTCCGGCGGTCAGCGCCAGCGTGTGGCCTTGGCCCGCGCACTGGTCAACCGGCCCCGTATTTTGCTGCTGGACGAACCCCTGGGCGCACTGGACATGAAGCTGCGCGAGCAAATGCAGGTGGAGCTGAAAGTGCTGCACCGCAAGCTGGGCATTACCTTTGTGTATGTCACGCACGACCAGGCAGAGGCCCTGTCCATGTCGGACCGCATTGCCGTTTTCAACCACGGCAGGATTGAACAAATAGCCTCGCCACGTGCGCTGTACCACCAGCCCCGCACCCGCTTTGTGGCGGACTTTGTGGGCAGCTCCAACGTGATCGACACGGCACTGGCGCAGACCATCACCGGACGGGCGCAGGCCTTTGCCGTGCGCCAGGAAAACATCGCCGTGGTCGCGCCCGGCGGCAGCGCCAAAGAGGGACTGCTGCAGGTCGAAGGCGAAGTGCTGGCCATCCAGTTCCTGGGGGCCAGCCAGCGCCTGGAAGTGCGGGTAGGCAACCAGACGCTGACCGCCATGCAGGCAGAGAGCGAAGCCGCGTCCACCCTCGCAGCCCATACCCAGGCAGGCCAACGCGTGGCCCTGAGCTGGTCGCAGCAGCACATGGTGATGCTGGACGTCTGAGGCCCCTGCCATGCGCGCACTCTCCAACTTTTTTTACCAGCGGCGCACACTCACGCTGCTGTTGATCCTGACCCCGCCCCTGCTGTGGTTTGGCGTGGTGTACGTGGGCTCGCTGCTCACCCTGCTGAGCCAGAGCGTCTTTACCTTTGACGACATGAGCATGTCGGTGGTGGCTGAATTCACCACGGCCAATTTCGAGAGCCTCATGGTGCCCGCCAACCTGGACATCGTGCTGCGCACCCTGGGCATGGCCATCGCGGTCACCCTGGGCACCGTGCTTATCGGCTTCCCCATGGCCTATTACATGGCCCACCATGCCAGCCCGGCAGAAAAAGGCTTTTTCTTTGTTGGCGTGATGCTGCCCATGTGGGCCAGCTACATCGTCAAGGCCTATGCCTGGACCGTGTTGCTGGCGCAAGGCGGCGTGATTTACTGGCTGCTGGACGCGCTGGGTTGGCGCGGCGCGCTACAGGCAGTGCTGCAACTCCCGGTGATTGGTGGCGACACGCTGGCCACCTCCAACCTGGGGCGCTTTCTGGTGTTCACCTACATCTGGCTGCCCTTCATGGTGCTGCCGATCCAGGCCGCCATCGAGCGCGTGCCGGCCAATCTGTTGCTGGCCTCGGGGGATTTGGGCGCCCGGCCGTTGCAGACCTTTCGCCATGTGCTGTGGCCGCTCGCCTTCCCGGGGGTGGTGGCGGGCTCGATCTTTACCTTTTCGCTCACTTTAGGCGACTACATCATTCCGCAATTGGTGGGGCCGCCCGGCCTGTACATCGGCAACATGGTCTACACCATGCAAGGCACCATTGGCAACATTCCCATGGCCGCGGCGTTTACCTGCGTCCCCATCGTGTTGATCACCATTTACCTGGCGATGGCACGCCGACTGGGGGCATTCAATGCGCTCTAAGCCGACAACCTGGCGTCGCCCCAGCCTGCTGCGGGTGGCCGCCTATGCGGGGCTGGCTTTTTTGCACCTGCCGCTGGTGTTCATCGCGCTGTATGCCTTCAACAGCGATGACAGCGGCTACAGCTTCCCCATCCAGAGTCTGACGCTGCGCTGGTTTTACCGCGCGCTGGAGCGCACCGATATCCATGAAGCCATTGCCCTGTCGCTCTCGGTCGCTGCCATGGCCACCGTGATTGCCATGGTGCTGGGCACACTGACCGCTGCCGCCCTCAACCGCGACCGGTTCTTTGGCAAGGACGCCTTCACCACCATGCTGATCATGCCGATTGCCTTGCCCGGCATCGTGACCGGCATTGCGCTGCTGTCAGCCTTCAAGATGATGGAAGTGAACCCCGGCTACTGGACCATTGTGATTGGCCACGCCACCTTCTGCGTGGTCATCGTGCACAACAACGTGGTGGCCCGCCTGCGCCGCCTGCCTGACCGCCTGTGGGAAGCCTCCATGGACCTGGGAGCCGACACGCTCACCACGCTGCGCTACATCATCCTGCCCCAGCTCAGCACCGCGCTCCTGGCCGGCGGCATTCTGGCCTTTGCGCTGTCGGTGGACGAGCTGATCGTCACCACCTTTACCGCCGGGGCCAACCAGACCCTGCCCATCTGGCTCATGGGGCAACTGGGCCGCCCCCGCGAAGCCGCCATCACCAACGTGGTGGCGCTGGCCATCATGGTCATCACCATGCCGCTGATTCTGCTGGCCTGGCGCCTCACCCGCGACGGTGAAGCCAGCCCCAACGCCCGTTGATTGCCCGCTGAACCAAGCATCCCATTACCCTCAATCCTCTGGACTCTCCACCATGGCTGCAACACGATTTCCCACCCGACTCCTGATCAACGGCACCAGTGTCACCGGCGAAGGCCGGGCCGAAAGCGTGCTCAATCCGTCCACCGGCGAAGTGCTGTGCGAAGTGCGCGAAGCCAGCGCGGACCAGTTGCGCCAGGCCGTGGACGCCGCCCACGCCGCGTTTCCGGCCTGGGCCGCACTCACCCCCAAGGACCGTAGCGCCTACCTGCTGAAAATTGCCGATGCCGTGGAGGCCCACGGCGACGAGTTCGCCATGCTGGAGTCCCTGAACTGCGGCAAACCCTTGAGCGCCGCCCGCAATGACGAGATTCCGGCCATTGCCGATGTGTACCGATTTTTTGCCGGTGCCATCCGCAACATGTCCGGCAGCCTGGGCGGCGAGTACCTGGCGGGCCACACCAGCATGATCCGACGCGACCCGCTGGGCGTGGTGGCGTCCATTGCACCGTGGAACTACCCGCTGATGATGGCCGCCTGGAAACTGGGCCCGGCCATTGCCATGGGTAACACCGTGGTGCTCAAGCCTTCGGAGATGACGCCGCTCACCACCCTGCGCTTTGGCGAGTTGCTCTCCAACATCCTTCCCCCGGGTGTGGTCAACATCGTGTGTGGCCGGGGCGACACGGTGGGCGCGCCGCTGATCCGCGACCCGCGTATCCGCATGGCCTCGCTCACCGGCGATGTATCCACGGGTAGCAAAATCATGGAATCCGCCGCACGTGGCATCAAACGCACCCACCTGGAACTGGGCGGAAAGGCACCGGTCATCGTGCTGGACGATGCCGACATTGCCAGCGTGGTCGAAGGCCTGCGTACTTTTGGCTATTACAACGCCGGGCAGGACTGCACCGCCGCCTGCCGTGTCTACGCCAGCGCCAGGATTTACGAGCGCCTGGTGGCCGACCTCAGCAGCGCGGTGTCTGGCATCCAGTTGGGCCTGCAGCAGGAACCCGGCGTCGAGATGGGGCCGCTCATCTCGGCCCGCCAGCGCGACCGCGTGGCCAGCTTTGTGGACCGCGCCAGCCAACTGCCCCATGTGGAGATCACCGCCGGTGGCAGCGCCTGGGGCACCGAGGGCTTTTTCTACAAGCCCACGGTGGTGGCCGGTGCCTTGCAGGACGACGAGATTGTGCGCAGCGAGGTGTTTGGCCCGGTGGTGTCCATCACACGCGTCAAGGACGCAGAGCAGGCTGTGGCCTGGGCCAATGATTCGGAATACGGCCTGGCCAGTTCGGTGTGGACCAGCGACGTGGGCCGCGCCATGAACATTGCTTCTCGGCTGCAGTACGGCTGCACCTGGGTCAACACCCACTTCATGCTGGTGTCGGAAATGCCGCACGGCGGCATGAAGCACTCCGGCTACGGCAAGGACATGTCGGTGTATGCGCTGGAAGACTACAGCTGCGTGCGCCATGTCATGGTCAAACACAACGCATAGCCCACGCACCAAGAGACACTTCCTCAAGTAAAAAGCACACGATGACCATTGCAAGCACCCCAACCAACGCCGCCCTCATGGCCCGCCGTAAAACCGCAGTACCACGGGGCGTGGGCCAGAGCCACGAAGTTTTTATCGCACGCGGCGAAAACGCCGAGGTGTGGGACGTGGAAGGCCGACGCTACATCGACTTTGCGGGTGGCATTGCAGTGCTCAATACGGGGCACTGTCACCCTGAAATTATTGCCGCTGTAAAGGCGCAACTCGACAACTACACCCACACCTGCTTCCAGGTGGTGGCGTACGAGCCCTATGTGGAGTTGGCAGAACGAATCAATGCACTGGCGCCTGGCAACTTTGACAAGAAGACCTTGTTGCTGAGCTCGGGGTCAGAGGCGGTGGAAAATGCCATCAAAATCGCGCGCGCCTACACCCAGCGCTCCGGCGTCATCGCGTTTACCAGCGGCTACCACGGGCGTACCCTGCTCACCCTGGGCCTGACCGGCAAAGTAGCGCCCTACAAAACCGGCTTTGGCCCGTTCCCTGCAGAAATATTCCATGCGCAGTTTCCCAATGCGCTGCATGGCGTGAGCGTGGACGAAGCCATCGCATCCGTAGAGAGCATCTTCAAAAACGACATTGAGGCCAACCGGGTGGCCGCCATCATTGTGGAACCGGTGCAGGG
>DAITMI010000107.1:0-6102 GCA_036835225.1 Rhodoferax sp.
GGACCCTGACCATGTTCCAGAACGATGACCTCGACCTGATCGCCGAAAAAGCCAACCCTGCCAACCCCAACCAAGTCTGGTACCAGGGCCAGTGGGTGGACCTGCAGAGCCGCGAGGAAACGATTCTGGTCAAGGGCGCGGCGCCGATCCGGCTCACCCTGCGGCGTTCGCCGCACGGACCGATCATCACCGACGCCTTCAAGGACAGCCTGGGCAAAACGCCGGTGGCCATGTGGTGGGCTTTTCTGGAAACCGACAACCCGATCCTGACGGCCTTTTATGAACTGAACCGCGCCGACACGCTGGCGAAAGCCCGCGGCGCCGCCAGCAAAATCCACGCCCCCGGCCTCAACGTGGTGTGGGCCAATACCGCCGGCGACATCGGCTGGTGGGCCGCTGCCAAACTGCCAATCCGGCCCGACAACGTCAACCCCAGCTTCATGCTGGACGGCAGCACCGCCGAGGCCGACAAGCATGGTTTCTACCGCTTCAGCGACAACCCGCAGGAAGAAAACCCGGTGCGCGGCTACATCGTCTCGGCCAACCACCAGCCCAAGCCGAACAGCGGTGTGCCGGTGCCCGGTTATTACAACCTGTCCGACCGCGCCCAGCGTCTGGACGAACGCCTGCGCGATGCCAGCATCCCATGGGACGTCAAGAACAGCCAATCGGTGCAGCTTGACAGCCAGAACGGCTATGGCCCGCGCGTGCTCAAGCCATTGCTGCCGGTCCTGGCGACCCTCGTGACCGATCCGCTGGAGCGTGCCTTGCTGGAGAGTCTGTTCAGGTGGGATGGTAATTACGACGCCAACGGCATCACGCCCACCGTCTTCAACCAATTGCTGTACGAACTGGCCCGGGGCGCCCTGGCCGATGAAATGGGTGCGGTGCAGTTCAAAAACCTGCTCGGCACCCGCGCACTGGACTTTGCCCTGCCCCGTCTGGCCGAGGACGCGAGCTCGCCGTGGTGGGACAAGCGCAACACCCCGGCAGTCGAGAGCCGCGCCGACACGCTGAAGGTGGTGTGGCGCGCCACCATCACCCATCTGCAAACCACCCTGGGCCAGGACCCCGCCGGTTGGGGCTGGGGCAAGGCCCACACGCTGACGCACGGCCATCCACTGGCCGCACAAAAACCGCTGGACCAGCTTTTCAACATCGGGCCCTTTGCCGCACCGGGCGGGCGTGAAACGCCCAACAACCTGTCCGGCTCGATCGGGCCGGCGCCCTGGGCGGTGAGCTATGGCCCGTCCACCCGGCGCCTGATCGACTTTGCCGACCCGACCCATGCACTGGGCATCAACCCGGTCGGCCAAAGTGGCGTGCTGTTTGACGCGCACTACCAGGATCAGGCACAAACCTTCATCACCGGCGGCTATGTGCCGCAGCACCTGAGTGCCACCGAGGTCACGGCCAACACCCGCAGCACGCTGACGCTGACACCGGCGCCCGCACACTGACGCATCAAAAACAGGGGGATTGAAACAACTAAAGCCGCACCGGCGCCGCCGCCAGCAGCTCGCACAGCTCGTGCAAGGTGCTCACCGTCTCATGCGGCTCCAGGTCGTGCGTCCACCGATGGTCGCTGCGATTGACCCACACCGTCTGCATGCCGGCCCCCAAGCCCCCCAACACGTCCAGCGCGGCGTCGTCACCCACATGCAGCACGGCATCGGCGGCCACGCCGGCGCAGCTGGCGGCCGCGTGAAAAATGCGCGGGTCGGGCTTGCCCACGCCAAACTCGGGGGCGCTCACACCCGCGACAAAAAACTCACCCAAGCCGACCCGCCCGACATCGGCATTGCCGTTGGACAGCGCCACCACCGGGAAACGCGCCGCCAGAAACGCCAGCGCTGGCAAGGCATCGGCATACAACTCAACCTGCATGCGCTGCGCCAGAAAAACCTCAAAGGCGGGCTCTGCCAACTGGGCGTCCTCGTCTGAGCGTTGCAGCGCCAGGCGGATCAACTCCCGGCGCTGAAAACTCATATCGTGCGCCATCTCCGGGCGCGTGCGCACAACCTGCGCACGCAGCGCCAGCCGCGTCTGGGCGTCGCCAACCAGCGCGGCGGCGGCGGGGGCGCGCGGCCCCAGCCACGCGGCCAAGGTACGCTCTGCTTTTTCCATCGTGGGCCAGATCGGCCACAGCGTGTCGTCCAGGTCGAGGCTTATTGCCCTGATTTTTGAAATATCCAGCATAGGTGCGGGAGAATAGCGCATGACTTCATTCAAGCTTGGCCCCTTCGCCAAAGAACCCCCCTTCACCCATGGCCAGGTGCCGCGCACCGCCGTGCTGTTCTGCAACCTGGGCACGCCCGACACACCTTCCACAACGGACGTGCGGCGCTTCCTGGCCGAATTCTTGAGTGATCCGCGTGTGGTCGAAATCCCGCGGCTGCTCTGGCTGTTGATCCTGCATGGTGTCATCCTGCGCGTGCGGCCCGCCAAGTCCGCCGCCAAATACGCCAGCATCTGGACGCCGGCGGGCTCGCCGCTCAAGGTCTGGACCGAAAAGCAGGCCAAGCTGCTGCAGGGCTGGCTGGGCCAGCGCGGGCACGACGTGCGGGTGCGCTACGCCATGCGCTATGGCAGCACCTCAATGGCGTCGCAACTGGATGCACTGAAAGCCGAGGGCGTGACGCGCGTGCTGATTTTGCCGGCCTACCCGCAATATTCGGCCACCACCACGGCCAGCCTGTTTGACGCGGTGTACGCCTGGGCCGGCAAGGTGCGCGCCATCCCGGAGCTGCGCTTTGTCAACCGTTACCACGACGACGCCGGCTACATCGCCGCACTGGCGCAGAGCATCCAGCGCCACTGGGCCAGCCAGGGGCGCCCGGACCAGCTGGTGATGAGTTTTCACGGAGTGCCCGAGCGCACGCTGCAGCTGGGCGACCCCTACCACTGCGAATGCTTCAAGACGGCACGGCTGCTGGCGGAACAACTGGGCCTGACTAAAGAGCAGTTCCAGGTCACCTTTCAGTCGCGCCTGGGCCGCGCCAAATGGCTGCAGCCCTACACCGAACCCAGCCTGATCGCCATGGCGCAAGCCGGTGTCAAACGCGTCGATGTCGTCTGCCCCGGCTTCACCAGCGACTGCCTGGAAACGCTGGAAGAAATCGGCATGGAAGGCCGCGCCGCGTTCTTGAACGCCGGCGGCAAGGAGTTTCACTACATTCCCTGCCTGAACGACGACCCGGTATGGATTACCGCCCTGTGTGAACTGACGCAACGGCATCTGGCCGGCTGGCCGACGCAGGCCGGGCCCGACGCCCAGGCGTTGACCGCCTCACGGGCGGCGGCGCTGGCGCTGGGAGCAAAGCAATAGGCCGGCGGCCGGGGCTAAGGGCTGTTTTTGTCCGCCAGCAACTGCGCCAGGTCGCTGCCTGACATCAAATCAACGCCCTGCTCCTGGGCAAAGCGGCGGGCCTTGTCGGTCACGGCGCCCAGGCTGATGTAGGTGCACTCGTGTGCCCCCTGCGCCTCTTTGGCCGCGACCAGCTCACGCAGGGCGTCAATGCCATGGCTTGCCGCTTTCCAGCGTTTGCAGCTCACCAGCGTCGTCCGTCCGCCCTTGAGCAGGCGCAAGTCAGCCGAGGTGCTGTCGAGTCGCGTGACGGCATAGCCCTGACGGCCAAACGCCTGTTCGATCACAGAAGAAAAATCGCGCCAGGACATGGCGCCGGCCTGGCTGAGCGCCTCGGCCAGGCGGGCCGGGTTGGGCGCGTGCCACTGCCGCCAGGCCGCGATGAGGCCGATGACCAGAAACGGAAAAGCACCCATCACGCCAAAGGCCACATACGGCGCCGGCAGCAAGGCGCCAGAGACCAGGATAAATACCACGACCAGCAAAATGCTGACCCACCACGGCGCGCGCAGCAGGATCGCAAACAAGGAGTTGGGGGCCATCTTCAGTTTCATATTCCTGCCTGTTGATCCGCAGTCGATGCGGCACACATGATTCAATGTATCAAATATCGATTAAAGTATCATAATCGCTCAAACCGACACTTTTATTAAATGATGCTGAAGTCATGACCGAAGAATTCAAAAACAAGCCTTATCTCACGCCCAACGAAGTTGCGCAATGGATGATGGTCTCCCCGGTAACGGTCCGCGGCTGGGCGCAAAGAGGCTTGTTGCAGGCCGAAGTCACGCCCGGCGGGCATCGCCGGTTTCGTCATGAGGAAGTGGAGCGTTTTGCACGCCAATGGAATCCGGCGGGCAACAAAGGACCTTTGCGGGTACTGATTGTCGATGACGACCGGGCGGTCGTCGGTTTTCTCAGGGAGTTGCTCGAAGGCGGGGCGCATGGCACGGTGGTGGAGACTGCCTCTGATGGCTTTGAGGCCGGGCGTAAGGTGCACACGTTTCTGCCCGACATCGTCCTGCTCGACCTCATGATGCCGGGCATCAAGGGCACCGAAGTCTGCCATCAAATCAAGCAAATTCCCGGGCTGGCCAACGTGCGGGTCATCGCCATGAGCGGCTATCTCAGCCCGGAAAACGAGGCGGAACTGCTGGCCGCCGGCGCTGAATGCTGTTTTTCCAAGCCAATTGACACGGCACGCTTACTCAGACTGATGGGTCTGGAAGACTAAACGCCGAAAAGGGCAGGAGTGAGCAACATGGATCAGCAAGTTCTTCAGTCAAACCTCAACGGCTATCCCTACCAAGTGCTGATCGTGGACGATGATCCAGTTCATCGCGCGTTGGAACGCCAAATTCTAGACTCCCCCAAATACGCGGTCTGCGAGGCCAGTTCGGGCATCGAAGCACTGGCCGCTTTGCGCTCACGCAGCTTCGATGCCGTGCTGCTCGACAAGCGCATGCCGGGCATGGATGGTGATGAAGTCTGCCGGCATATCCGCGGCGAACTGGGTTTAGGTTTGTTGCCCATCCTGATGGTGACCGGAGATGGCGACATCGACAACCTCACGCTCAGCTTGTCTGCCGGTGCCAATGACTTTGTGCGCAAGCCCTACCAAACGCGCGAACTGCTGGCCCGGCTGGATGCGGCGGTGAGTCACAAACGACAGACCGACCAATTCGACAGTGCCGAATCCATGCTGTTTGCGCTGGCCAGAATGGTGGAGGCCAAAGACGGCAACACCGGCGACCACTGCTCCCGCCTGTCCCACAATGGCGTGGTGTTGGGCAAGGCACTGGGGCTTGACGCCGATGAGCTGATGGCACTGCGGCGTGGCGGTGTGCTGCATGACATCGGCAAACTGGGCATTCCTGACAGCATCCTGCTCAAGCCTGGGCAATTGACGGATGAAGAGTGGGTCATCATGCGCCAGCATGTCGATATCGGCGCCCGACTCGTGGGCGGGCTCAAGAGCATGCGCCTGACGGTGCCCATCATTCGCCACCACCATGAAAAATGGGACGGCAGCGGCTACCCGGATGGCCTGCGCGGCGAGGAAATTCCTCTGCTGGCCCGGGTGTTCCAAATTGTGGACATCTATGATGCCTTGGCCCACGCGCGTCCCTACAAGCGGGCCATGGAGCGCCAGCAGGTGATTGAGGTGCTTGAGACTGAAGCGGCACGTGGCTGGCGCGATCCAGCGTTGACCGCCATTTTTCTCGGGATTATCAAAGCCCATCCTGAAGCGCTTGAGGTCTCGCTTTCTTCACATGACAATCTTGGCATGAGTCTCTTCAGCGAGATTCGCAGCACTGGCGCGCTGGACTGGGACCATAGGCCACACCAATGACCCAGGTGAAGCTCGACATGCAAGCCGTCGCGGGTGACCCACCGTTGTTGCGTGAGCAGGTCATTCTTGTCGCCGTCTTTGCAGTCTTGGAGATGCTGGCCATGCTGCTGCCAATGGGCGATGTGCACATCCCGCTCCAGCATTACCTTCCCCTGCATACGCTGCTGGAGTTCGCGTCAATACTGGCAGCCTTCCTTGTCTTTGCAACGGTATGGCATACACCAGCCAAGGAGGTCTCGGCCTCTTTGCTATTGATCGCCGTCGCCCTCTTTACTGCCGGTTGGCTTGACTTCGCCCATACCTTGTCCTACAAGGGTATGCCTGACCTGATTACCCCGGCCTCGGTAGAAAAAGCCATCGCCTTCTGGCTGGCCGCGCGTCT
>DAITMI010000107.1:6202-8151 GCA_036835225.1 Rhodoferax sp.
TCAGAGGACGAATTTTTGCCATTGATATTCGGTGCGGCATCGGTCGCGGCATTGAGCGAACTGTTCTTCATGCGCTATGAAGCCGTCAGCGATATCACCAATCTCGTCGGCCACCTGTACAAGGTTGTCAGCTATGGCCTGATCTATCAGGCCATGTTTGTTGTCAATGTTCGCAGGCCCTATCTGAAGCTGGCGACTCAGGCGCAAACGCTTCTGCAAACCAATGCGACATTGCGCACCCAGTCACTGGCATTGGAATCGATGGCGACGCCGGTGCTTGTGGCCGACTTCCAGGGCAAAGTGCACTGGAGGAATCGGGCCTCATGCGAGATATACACCCTCCCGTCTTCGGAATCTGAAACCGAGCTCTCCCTTTTTTCTGCACCGGTGACACCCGACCTGCTGGTGGCCGAGAACATTCTCGCCACGGTCCGGGCCGGCCAGATCTGGCGAGGATTGGTGCACATCAAGGATGCACAGGCTAACAACATCATCATGGACCGGACCGTGACGCCTGTGCGCAATGAGGACGGCGTGATCGAAGGCTATGTCTCCGTTGGTGAGAATGTGACAGAGAGAACACAGGCACAACTGCGTTACAAACAGGTCCTTGACACGGCCATTGATGGCTTCTGGATCACCGATGCATTCGGCCAATTGCTGGAGGTCAATGAGGCCTATGCCAGGATGTCCGGCTACACGACTGAAGAGCTGCTGAGCAAGAACATCAACCAACTGGAAACGGGCGAGGGACTGGCGGAAGTCCGGGCGCACATGCGAAGAATAGTCGGCTTGGGTCAGGATCAATTTGAGACCCGCCACCGTCATAAGCAGGGACATGAATTCGCGGTTGACATTTCGGCGACCTACGATCCCGAGTCCATGCAGTTTTTCGTATTCTCGCGTGACCGCTCCGAACGAGTGCAAGCGGCTGCCGTCAAGCAAGACCTTGAACGACAATTGCAGCAGTCCCAGAAGTTGCAGGCGCTGGGGCAACTGACCAGCGGTATCGCGCATGACTTCAACAACATCCTGGCGGCCGTTTTGGGCTATTCGAATCTGGCGCTGGATCGGTTTGCACCGGACAAGCAAGGCAAGCTGGCAAGCTACCTGCGCGAGGTGGTTGCCGCCAGTGAACGAGCGCGTGACCTGGTTGCCAAGATGCTCACTTTCACACGGACACAAGCCAGCGCCAGTGTCGGCGTGATTTCTCCCGCGCTGGTGATCGACGAGGTGGTGGCGATGATGCGGCCGTCAATACCCGCCAGCATTCAACTCAGGAGTCGCATCGACGATAAGCTGCCCATTTGCATGGATGCCGGTGAGTTGAATCAGATACTGGTCAACCTGGTCATTAACGCGCGTGATGCCATTGATGGCCGCGGCATGATCGAGATCTGTATGCATCGCGTCGATATCGATGGTCAGATTTGTGCGGCCAGTCACCAGCGCCTGTCTGGCTCCTATCTTGCCATTGACGTGTCTGACAACGGCTGCGGCATCGCGCCGGAACACAGGTCACGTCTGTTCGATCCTTTCTTCACCACGAAAGATGTGGGCAAGGGTACGGGGCTGGGCTTGTCCATGGTGCAAGGTATTTTGAGACGCTCCGGGGGGCATGTCCTGGTCGAATCCCAGCTGGGTCGGGGCAGCCGGTTCCAGTTGCTGTTTCCCATCACCTTGCAACCAGAGGGATTGCCTGATCCGCAACCAAGCCACCCAAAGGCCCACGCGGGCTCGGGTCAACAGATTTGGGTGATTGACGATGAGTCGGCCGTGGCCCGTTATCTGGGGGAGCTACTTGAAGATTCGGGCTACCGCGTCAGACTGTTTCACGATCCGCTCAAGGTGTTGCCGGCATTTGAAATTGAAAAGGCCAATGTTGACTTGCTCATTACTGACCAGACCATGCCTGGTCTAAGTGGCGTTGGGCTGGCGTTGCGCCTGCT
>DAITMI010000108.1:0-7908 GCA_036835225.1 Rhodoferax sp.
GGCCGTGGCCTTTTTGCCAGAGGGCAGGTTTTTGGTCACCGAGCGCCCGGGGCGCTTGCGGGTGATCGAGGCCAACGGCAAGGTCGGGGCTGCGCTGGACGGCTTGCCCAGGGTGGCCGCGGGGGGACAAGGCGGTTTGCTGGACCTGGTGCTGGACAGTGACTTTGCCCGCAACCGCACGCTGTTTTTCTGTTTCTCCGAGCCCGGCCAGACCGGCAACAGCAGCGCCCTCGCCCGCGCCCGCCTTTCAGAAGACCGCACGCGGCTGGAGGACGTCAAGGTCATCTTCAGTCAGCAGCCCAAGGTCGCGAGCAGCGCCCACTTCGGCTGCCGCATCGTGGAAAGCCAGCAAGCGGGCAAGCCTGACGGCATGCTGTTTCTGACGCTCGGGGAACGTTTTGTGCGCAAGCACGATGCGCAAAAGCTCGACAACCACCACGGCAAGATCATCCGTATCCACAAAGACGGCCGCGTGCCCGCCGATAACCCTTTTGTGGGTCGTGCTGGCGCCCTGCCGGAAATCTGGAGCTATGGCCACCGCAACGTGCAAGGTGCCACCCTCTCGCCGGACGCAACCCTGTGGACCCACGAACATGGTCCGCAAGGCGGTGACGAAATCAACCTGCCCCAGCCCGGGCGCAACTACGGCTGGCCAGTGATCAGCTATGGCGAGAACTACGGTGGCGGCAAAATCGGCGACGGCATCACGGCCAAAGAAGGCATGGAGCAGCCGTTGCACTACTGGGTGCCGTCGATTGCCCCCTCGGGCATGGCGTTCCTGACCAGCGAGCGCTATGGCCGCGCCTGGGTGGGCAACCTGTTTGTTGGCTCATTGAAGTTCGGCTACCTGGATCGGATTGAGTTGACCGAGCCCTTCAAAGGCAAGGTCGTGCGAGAGCACAAGCTGCTGGCCAATCTGGGCGACCGCATCCGCGATGTGCGCCAGGGGCCGGACGGCTTGCTGTATGTGGTAACGGATAACGTCCGGGGAAGGTTGATTCGGGTGGTGCAGAACGAATGAGGCAGAAACGCGATGGATCCTTGCATACATCATGTATTCACATGCCAAACCTTGCCGACTAAAATGTACACGTACACACGTAGGAGTAAGTCATGGCGACCACCCGGATATTCAAAAACGGCAACTCCCAAGCCGTGCGCATCCCTGCGGAACTGGCCTACGGTTCTTGGGACATGGATCTGATCATCGAACGCCAGGGCGATGAACTGCGCATTCGCCCGGCCCAGCGGCGCATGGGTGATGTGATGGCCAAGCTGGCCCAGTTCTCCCCTGACTTCATGACGGAAGGCCGGGGCGACAACGTGGAAGGTGAGCGTGACGCGCTATGAAACCCAAGTACATGCTGGACACCAACATCTGCATCTACTTGATGAAGCACCATCCCCCCGAAGTGGCGGAGCACTTTGCGCAGTGCTTTGTGGGTGATGTGGTGATATCCGCCATCACGCTGGCTGAGCTTGAACATGGCGTGACCTGCTCAGGCGAATCAGCGGCGCGCAACCGTGCGGCGCTGGATGCGTTCCTAGAGGAAGTTCCCGTGGCACCGTTTGAAATGGCCGCCGCACGCGCCTACGGCCCGGCCCGCTACGCGACACGGGATCGCAAACGCGATGCGTTCGACAAACTCATTGCGGCACATGCCATTGCGTTGGATGTGGTGTTGGTAACCAATAACGAAGCGGATTTCACGGCTTATCCGGGACTCAGGATTGAGAACTGGGTGAAAAACCACTAATAAGTTTTGATGGGGTGGCAACTGACCTGAATTTCACTACCCCGCGTGAATTTCTGCGATATTGGCGCCGAGGCCTGATCTTCATCAGGTCGCGGTCGTCCGGTTGAGACTGGCTGCTGTCATACAGCTTTTCGATCTGCTTACTCCAGACCGGTCACTCAAGGCTGCAGATTGTTGGTCAGCAATGTGGCGTCGATTTCAATAATCTGAGCACCCGCCACAAGCAGTCAGATACCATTGACCGGTATTTAAATGCGAAAATTTGAGCCCTCTGAATCCAGGTCCCATGATTTATTTGTCAATGCCAAATACACATGTCGTGAAGCGCTCAGTGCGGAGTCTCTTAAGCGGCCAGAGGGCTTGTTCGTGGATGTTGGTTCCTGCTCGTCAAGAGTCCATTTTTATTTGGCATTTTTCACGGTGCTGCAAAAACATTTTTTGAAATAGCAGGGAAATTAGACGTGGCCTGATGGCGCTCAACGGTAGCCGTTCGCTGCGTGCAGTGTCCAGTGGCCGCAGTCGGATAACTTCAGCACCTGGTGGTGGTGCTTGAGAATGGCGAGGTGGTGGCTGACGCTAATCGGGGTGATCGACAGGCCGGCCAGTTGGCCGTATAGACGCTCCTCGTTGCTCGCATCCAGCGCGCTGGTGGCCTCGTCGAGCAGCAAGTAGCGCGGCTTGGCGAGCAAGGCCCGGGCGAACGCCAGCCGCTGCTGCTCACCAACCGACAGCACCTTGCCCCAGTCCAGTTCAGTGCCCAGACCGCCAAAGCGCTGGGCCAACGTCGGCAGGTTCACCCGCTCCAGCCACTGCAGCAGTTCTTCGTCCGAAATGTTGCGCTCCGTTTGCGGGTAGGTCAGCTGGCAGCGCAGGTCACCCAGCGGCAGGTAGGGCTGCTGGGGCAGGAACAGCATGTCCGACCCGGCGGGTCGAGTCACTTCGCCTGAGCCCGTGGTCCAGAGCCCGGCAATCACCCGCAGCAGGGAACTCTTGCCCGTGCCGCTCGCCCCGACGATCAGCAATCCCTCGCCAGGGTTGACGGCAAGCGTGACGTCTTGAACCAGCAGCTGCTCGCGGTTGGGCGTGAGCACGGTCAGCCGCGCCAGGGCGAGCTCAACGCCAGACACGGTATGAATCTGCGTGCCTTCGTCTGAAACGTTGGCGGGCCGGCCAGCCTCATCCCCCAAGGCGTGCGAGAAGGCATGCAGCCGGTCAACACCGGCGGAAAAGCGGCTAAGGCCCTCGAAATGCTGAACAATCACCGTCAGTGCGCTCAGAATGGCCGCGAAGGCGCCAGCGGCCTGGATCGCCCGGCCGACCTCCAGCTTCCCGGAGAGGACATCGTTCGCAATGATCACGGTCGGCAGCACGATGGTCAGGAAACTGTGGGCGTACTGGAACAGGTTGAGTTTGAACTGCCAGCGCAGCACTTGCTGGTAGTTGGCGTAGGCCGCCGCGAAAACACGCTGCAGCGCCGACATCTCGCGCGCCTCGCCGTCGTAGAAGGCAATCGGCTCAGCGTGTTCGCGCACCCGCACCAGGCTGAAGCGAAAGTCTGCCTCGCGCTGAAGCTGGCGAAAGTTCAAACCGATCAGATGCTTGCCGAATACAGCGCCCGTGAATAAGGTGCTGAACAACGCATAGCCGATCAAAAAGTAAACCAGCCCCTGCGAGATGATCCACAGCACGGTGGAAAAGGCGACCAGGTCGATCACCGAACCCAGCACGATCATCGAGAAGTACAACGACTGCTGGGTAAAGCTGTTGATGTCGTCGGCAATGCGTTGGTCAGGGTTGTCTATCCCGCTGGCCGTGTTGAGCCGGTAGTAGGCGCGCTGATGAAAATAGCGCGTCAGAAAGCTGTCCGTCAGCCAGCGGCGCCAGCGCAAGCCCAGTGTGTCGCGCACGTAGTAGTACAAGGCATAAATCGGCACCGCCGCCACCAGTATGGCCGTGTAGCGCCAGATCGAGGCCCAGAAACGATCGGTATCGCGCGCAGCCAGCGCCGAGGTGAATTCGCCCGTCTCGTGGTTGAACAGCACGTTGAAGGCGGTCTGACCCACGAGTAGCAGGATCAGCAGGGCCAGCATGCCCCGGGCACGCCAGCGTTCATCCGAGAGCCAGTAGGGCCGCGCAATCATGACGAAGCGCCGCCATAGGCGGGCGTTGAAGCCGGGTGTTTTTTCTGTTGTCATGGGCACACCGTCGCACTGGATTCACAGGGGGGAGGCCTGCTGCCCGGCGGAAACAGCCATGTCATAGCTGCATTTCTCTGGGCAGAAATGATCGAAAGTCCGTCAAGGGGCTGGCCAGGATATCCCCTGATACTGCGCATAGGAGTCACGCTGACGTTGCACTGAACTGCTGGTTCTGAACTGGACTGTGAGCGCTGCATGTCAGGGGCCTCTCGATAATTTCACTTCGTCTCATCAACCCGGGAGTCCACGGCAGGATGTCCCGCGCAAGCGCAGATGGGCTGTGATCTGCGGCATGACGGCGATAGAGTGGGCGTCCCAATCTCCGATCGTCACCGCTGAAGCCAGATCAGGCTCAACGAGGGCTGTTCTGCCGCCATGGTCATTGAATTTGAGTTCTGATTTGATGTTCTTGACGTTCAGCATGGGTTGGTAGAGCTTGCGTCAGATGTCCGACGCATTGGGTTGCGGAATCGAGTGTCCTCAACTGCTGCGAAAAAACATATGTCGCCAGTCAACTGGGCCCCATTTAGTCAGTTTCGAGCCCGCAAGTAGGTTCGATGGCGCACATTCAAGGGAGCGGCTGCACAACTTGTCGCACCTCCGGAAGAAGAAGTGGCTCCGTTTGTTTGAACAACTTTCCCTATTTATAAGTGGACTCCGGGCGGGTTGCCAAAGGTGCAGAGTTGTCCACGGCGGCAGACCAGCATCCAAAATCATGCAATTGGGAAACCATAAAGCTGCCGGTCGCCAATACCCGCAAACTGCATTGAAGCTATTCACCGCTGGTGTTCACAAACCACAGCCCGGCCATCGCAACCCCCGTCGAGCATCAGCAGAATGCGTGATGAATCAAAGCACCCCTCACCCCAACTGCCCCCAGGCCTTCTCCAGCCGTTTCACACTCACCGGCTGCGGCGTGCGCAGCTCCTGCGCGAAGAAGCTCACGCGCAGTTCTTCCAGCAGCCATCTGAATTCCTGCATGCGCTCATCGCTCACACCTTTGCGCTCGGCCACCAGGCGCCAGTAGCGTTGCTCGAGCGGGCGCAGCTCGGCCAGGCGAGCCGCGTCGCGGGCCGGGTCGGCGCGGTATTTTTCCAGCCGCGCGGTGATGGCTTTGAGGTAGCGGGCAAAGTGCTGCAGGGGGCCCCATGGTGACAGAGCCAGAAAGCGCTTGGGCATCAGGCGCGCGAGTTGCTGGGCAGCATCAAGCGTGGCCTCGGGCGCGTTCTTGGTGTCCTTGATCTTGCGGGCGGCCACGGCGTATTCCGCCAGAATGGTGGCGGCCAGACGTGCGACTTCATTGGCGATCAGGGTCAGGCGGCCCCGGCCCTCGTCCACCCGGCGCTTGAAGTCGAATTCATTGGTCGGCAGCGGCTCCAGCAGAAAAGCCCGGTTCAGCGCCACCGCGATGATCTGTTCACGCAGTTCTTCAATGGTGCCGCCACCAAACCCATCGGCGGCCTTGCCCACTTGCATGAAAGTGACAGCCATTTTTTGCAGATCGGGAATGTTCTTTTCCAGGTACTTGAGCGCGTCCTTGATCTGCAGCGAAAAGAGGCGGCGCAAGCCGGCGCGATGTTTGGTCTCTGCCACATCGGGCTCGTCAAACACCTCGATCGTGACGGCGTCACCGGCATCGATCAGCGCGGGGTAGCCAATCAAGGTTTGGCCGCCCTTCTGAATTTCGAGCAACTCGGGCAGCTCGCCAAAGGTCCAGGCGGTGTGGCGCTGGCCAGCGGGTGTGGCGGGAGCTACTACGTTTTTGATAGCTTCCTTACTACTATTGACGCGGGCTAGAGGCTTATGTTCCTTAAAAACCGGCAGTGCCGCCGCGTCACGCGCCATTTTGAGCCCGGCCAGCGCCTGGAACGCACCCCGCGCTTGGGCACCGAGTTCGGCTTTCAGCGCGCCCAGGTTGCGCCCGGTGCCGAGCTGGCGCCCATGTTCGTCCACCACCCGGAAGTTCATGAAAAAGTGCGGGCTGAGCATGTCCGCCTTGATGTCGGCGCGGACAACGTCAATCGAGGTAACCGCACGTACCAGTTTCAGCAAGGCATCCAGCAACGAGCCATGGCCGAAGGTCTCTGGTGCGTTCAGTGCTTCGGCCATCTTGCTGGCGGTATCGGGCAGCGGCACCAGCCGCGAGCGTGGGCGCTGGTGCAGGGTTTTGATCAGTGCCTGAATTTTGTCTTTCAGCATGCCGGGCACCAGCCACTCGCAGCGCTCCTCGTTCACCTGGTTCAGTACAAACAGCGGTACCGTCACGGTCAGGCCGTCCTTGGCGTCGCCGGGTTCGTGCAGGTAGGTGGCAGCACAGTCCACACCGCCCAGACGGATGGTTTTGGGGAAGGACTGGGTGGTGATGCCGGTCGCCTCGTGGCGCATCAGCTCCTCGCGCGTCAGCAGCAAGAGCTTCGGATTCTTCTTGATCTCTTCGCGGTACCAGTTCTCGAAGCTGTAACCACTGCACACGTCAGCCGGTAATTGCTGGTCGTAGAACGCAAAAATCAACTCTTCGTCCACCAGCACGTCCTGCCGGCGCGCCTTGTGCTCCAGGTCTTCCACTTGTTTGATGAGCTTCTGGTTGGCTTCCAGAAACGGCAGCTTGGTCTCCCACTGGCCGTCCACCAGGGCCTGGCGAATGAAGATTTCGCGCGCCGCCACCATGTCCACCCGGCCAAAATTAACGCGCCGACCGCTGTAGATGACGATGCCATACAGCGTGGCGCGCTCCAGCGCGGTGACCTCGGCCACCTTCTTTTCCCAATGCGGATCGAGCAGTTGTTTCTTGAGCAAATGGCCACCCACCTGCTCCAGCCATTGCGGCTCGATCGCGGCAATGCCGCGGCCAAACAGGCGCGTGGTTTCCACCAGTTCGGCGGCCACGATCCAGCGGCCCGGCTTCTTGACCAGGTGCGCGCCCGGATGCGGGTAAAACTTGATGCCGCGCGCGCCCAGGTACTCGCCCCCTGCCCCTTCGGTTTCCAGCTTGCAGCCGATGTTGCCCAGCAGCCCCGACAGCATGGACAGGTGCAGTTGTTCGTAACTGGCGGGCAGTGTGTTGAGTCGCCACTTGTGCTCGGCCACCACGGTGTGCAGTTGCGAATGGATGTCGCGCCACTCGCGCACGCGGCGGATATTGACAAAGTTCTGGCGCAGCAGCAGCTCGTACTGGCGGTTGGACAGCTTGTGCTGCCCTTCCCCGCCCTTACCGTCGTTGATCCATTTCCACAGCTTCAGGTAGCCGCTGAACTCGCTCTTTTCGTCGTCAAACTTGACGTGGGCTTGATCGGCCTGTTGCTGCGCTTCCATCGGGCGGTCGCGTACGTCCTGCACGCTCAAGGCGCTGGCGATGACCAGCACTTCATCCAGCGCACCTCGGCTGCGAGCTTCCAGAATCATGCGCCCGACACGCGGGTCGAGCGGCAGTTTCGCCAGCTCCTGGCCCATCGGCGTCAGCTCATTGGCGTCGTCCACCGCGCCGAGTTCGTTGAGCAGCTGATAGCCGTCGGCGATGGCGCGGCCCGAGGGACGCTCGATGAACGGAAACTCTTCCACCAGGCCCATGTGCAGCGACTTCATGCGCAAAATCACCCCAGCCAGGGAGGAACGCAGAATCTCGGGGTCGGTAAAGCGCGGCCGCCCGTCAAAGTCCTTCTGGTCATAGAGCCGGATGCAGATGCCGTTGGCAACGCGGCCACAACGCCCGGCGCGCTGGTTGGCGGATGACTGGCTGATCGGCTCGACCAGCAACTGCTCCACCTTGCTCCTGAAACTGTAGCGCTTCATGCGCGCGGTACCGGCGTCAATGACGTAGCGGATGCCCGGCACGGTGAGCGAGGTCTCCGCCACGTTGGTGGCCAGCACGATGCGCCGTCCGGTGTGGCCGTCAAAAATGCGGTCCTGCTCGGCCTGGCTCAGGCGCGCAAACAGCGGCAGCACCTCGGCATTGC
>DAITMI010000109.1:0-7873 GCA_036835225.1 Rhodoferax sp.
TCGCTTCAACATCATGGCGGCCCACATCGTCAAGGTGTGTTCGCCACGCGCTTACCTTGAACTTCCTATTCGAGGTCACCCTGGGCCGTCCTGAGGCCATGGCCAAGATGCAGTCGGTTCGTATTCCACAGAAACTGCCAGTGATTTTGAGCACTCGGGCCGCCTCTGGCCCCGCGGTTTCCTCCCTCGAGGCTTGTATGACGCCCAACCTTGTGAGCTATCGGGCTGTCATTGCCACGCCGCTGCGGTCGGGCATCCTACAAACCTAAACGACAGCTCCAATTCCCCATCTGACGGCGACCGTCTGGATTCGCACTGCATCTGAGTCACTCAGGCTCTAACGCGCTGCGTGGGGCCTAAGTGGAAAGGGAAAGATCACAGTCATTCCGTATCAGTCGTCCTGTGGTGCATCCAGCCCGGGGAAAAGCACCTCGGTAAAACCAAACCGGCTGAAATCCCGCACCCGCATCGGGTACAGCTTGCCGATAAGGTGGTCGCACTCGTGCTGAACGACGCGAGCGTGAAAACCCTCCACCGTGCGGTCGATTGGGTCACCATACTGGTCAAAACCAGCGTAGCGAATGCGCGAGAAACGGGGCACCAAGGCCCGCAGACCCGGCACTGACAGGCAACCCTCCCAGTCTTCAACTTCGAGCACGGTAGCGTCCTGCTCTGACTGCCCCAGCGGCGTGATCACCGGATTGATCAAAACAGTCTTGGGCACGAGCGGCGCGTCCGGATAACGCGGATTGCGCGCGTTGGAGCCAAAAATCACCAACTGCAGGTCGACCCCTATCTGGGGCGCTGCCAGCCCGGCACCATCGGCCGCCAGCATGGTGTCGAGCATGTCGGTGATCAGCAGATGCAAGTCGTCGGCATCAAATCGGGTCACGGCTTGGGCGACGCGCAGCAGACGCGGATCGCCCATTTTCAAAATGTCACGAATGGTCATCAAGCATCTCCTTAAAGCCAGTTTCATCCAGTATCGCCACCCCCAACTCCTGCGCCTTGTCGAGCTTGCTGCCAGCTTCAGCGCCGGCCACCACAAAACTGGTTTTCTTGCTGACCGAGCCCGCCACCTTGCCGCCAGCCGCTTCAATCAGGTCTTTGGCCTCATCGCGGCTCAGCGTGGGCAGGGTGCCGGTGAGGACGAAGGTTTTGCCCGTGAGCGGCTTGGGTATGACCGGTGCCGGTGCGCCCTCTTGCCACGTCACGCCACAGGCACGCAGCTGCTCGACCACCTCGCGGTTATGCGCCTGATCGAAAAACGTGCGCATGCTTTGCGCCACGATGGGGCCGACGTCATTGACCTGCAGCAGCTGTTCCAGCGTAGCGTCCATGATGGCGTCCAGGCCGCCGAAGTGGCGTGCCAGCGCCTTGGCGGTGGCCTCGCCCACATGGCGAATGCCCAGTCCGAACAGAAAGCGTGGCAGCGTGGTTTGCTTCGATTTTTGTAGCGCCTCGATGATATTCTGCGCTGACTTGTCCGCCATCCGGTCCAGGCTGGCCAGCGCGCTCAGGCCCAGTCGATACAGGTCTGGCAGGGTGCGGATGACGTTGCCATCGATCAGTTGATCGACCAGTTTTTCGCCCAGGCCCTCCACCTCCACCGCCCGCCGTTGCGCGAAATGCAGGATCGCCTGCTTGCGTTGGGCGCTGCAGAACAGCCCGCCGGTGCAGCGGTAGTCCACCTCACCCTCCTCCCGCACGGCCGCGCTGCCACAGACCGGACACTGACGCGGCATGGTGAACTCGTTCGCGTGGGGCAGACGCTTCTCGGGCAGCACCGCCACCACTTCGGGAATCACGTCGCCGGCACGGCGCACGATCACCGTGTCGCCCACGCGCACGTCCTTGCGCCGCGCTTCGTCTTCGTTGTGCAGCGTGGCGTTGGTCACGGTCACACCGCCGACAAACACCGGGGCCAGCTTGGCCACCGGCGTCAGCTTGCCGGTGCGCCCCACTTGCACTTCAATGCCCAGCACGGTGGTGAGTTGCTCCTGGGCCGGAAACTTGTGCGCCACCGCCCAGCGTGGCTCGCGCGTCACAAAGCCCATGCGGCGCTGCAGCGCCAGATTGTTGACCTTGTAAACCACGCCATCAATATCAAACGGCAGGCTGTCGCGCTGCTGCCCGATCGCCTGGTAATATGCTACCAATTCAGTAGCACCTTGTGCAATACTGACGAGGTCGGACACCGGAAAACTCCAAGATTTCAGGGTCTGCAGCATTTCATAATGCGTGCCAAATTCAGGCCCGCCTGCCTGCGCTGGCGTCACCTCACCCAAGCCATAGGCAAAGAAGCTCAAGGGGCGCTGGGCGGCTATGGCCGGGTCGAGCTGGCGCACCGCACCGGCGGCGGCGTTGCGGGTGTTGACGAAGGTTTTCTGACCCCGCTCACGCTGCTCTTCATTGAGCGTTTCAAAGTCATCGCGGCGCATGAACACTTCACCGCGCACCTCCAGGACCTCGGGCACCCCCGAAGGCAGGCGCAAGGGAATCTGGCCGATGGTGCGGATATTTTGCGTGACATCTTCGCCCACTTCGCCGTCACCGCGGGTGGCGGCCTGCACCAGCACACCGCGCTCATAGCGCAGGCTCATGGCCAGGCCATCGAACTTGGGTTCGGCCACATATTCGACGGCTGGGGCTGACTCCTCCAGCCCAAGTTCACGCCGGACGCGGGCGTCAAAGTTCTGAGCACCAGAGGGCTCGGTGTCGGTCTCGGTGCGAATGCTCAGCATCGGCACGGCATGGCGCACATTGGCAAACGATTCGAGCGGACGACCACCGACGCGCTGCGTGGGCGAATCCGGGGTCACCAGTTCCGGATGTTGCGCCTCAATTGTTTGCAATTCCTGAAACAAACGGTCGTACTCGGCATCCGGAATGGTGGGTTCATCCAGCACGTAATAGCGATGGGCGTGCTCATGCAGCTTGCGCCTGAGCTGTTCAATGTAAGCGGGGGCAGGCGGTAACACCTGGGGTGGGAACAAATCCGTCGTGACCATGCGGTAGGCGAAACAGAACCCGAAACTCAGGAAAACAGCCGGCGCGCCAGCGCCGAGCCGGCGGACAGATCGCGCTGCTCCAGCGTGTCGTACAGGCGTTCCAGCTCGGCGCCAATCACGTCCATGGCCGCCGCCGCCAGGGGCAGACCGTTGTCGTCGGTCACCACCCCATCCATGCTGTCGGCCAGCGACAGGGCCGCCTCACGCATGCGGACAAAGGCCTGCTCGCGGCGATCGACCTGGGCGACGTCCAGACTGATCACAAGCTCCCGAATGGCTGACTGCGCCGGATCGTCGGCCAACGCCGCTTGCGCGTCGAAACTCAGACCCAGCACCGGCGGCATGCCGGCCACGCTGGCGGGCACGACCATGCGCCCCGGAATGGCACCGGCCACAAACCCCAGACGTGCGGCGTTCTGCTGCACATAACCGGGGCTCCAGGCCGCATGGCGGGCCCGCAGCACAAACCCCAGCTGGGCATCGTGGTCACCCGCAAACTGGTCCAGTTCACGGGCTCGCGCCACCTCTTCCCGCATTTCCGGGAAATCAGGCGTGCCATTGACGGCGTCGCAAAAGGCCTGCGTCTTCATGACGAATTCGGAGTACTCGATTTCGTTGAGCGCGCCCGACCGATTGGCCAACTGCACCCCTGCCTGAAGCAGGGCATAACGCTGGCCTGCCAGCGGTATTTCCCAGCGCTGATGGGCCTCATTAAAGCCTTCGATGGCAAACGGCTTGCTGCCGACCCGGCGCGTCGTTGGCATCGCGGCCAGCGCAGCGTCCCCCGATACCGGGCCTTCCAGCGTAATCGGCGCAATGACGTCAATCAATGCATCCATAACCGGTTTTTTCTCCAGCATCGGCAGGGGAAAACTCGCCACGTCAAACGCAGCGGCGTCAAGCTCTGGTTCAATCGCCTCACCCACTTGGGGTTGAGCATTGAGCCCATCGGCAGAAGCTTGTCGGGGCAGGTTCTTGCGCGAGGTCCAGGCCGCGTGCGCCACCATGGCCGCCAGCACCAGCCCACCTACGACGGCCAAACCAATCTGTAGATTACTCATAGTCATCAGGCTGCCTCCGCCATTGAGACCGCGGCATCCATGTCCACCGCCACGATGCGGGACACGCCCTGCTCCTGCATCGTCACGCCAATCAGCTGCTCGGCCATTTCCATGGCGATCTTGTTGTGACTGATGAACAAGAACTGGGTGCCCTTGCTCATGCTCGACACCAGCTTGGCGTAACGCTCGGTGTTGGCATCGTCCAGCGGCGCATCGACCTCGTCAAGCAGACAGAACGGTGCCGGATTCAGCTGGAAAATCGCAAACACCAGAGCAATTGCCGTCAACGCCTTTTCACCGCCAGAGAGCAAATGAATGGTCTGATTTTTCTTGCCCGGTGGCTGGGCAATTACCTGCACGCCGGAGTCCAGAATTTCCTCGCCGGTGATGACGAGCCGGGCGTTGCCACCGCCGAACAGTTCGGGGAACATCTTGCCAAAGTGTTCGTTAACGGCATTGAACGTACCCGACAGCAGCTCCCGGGTTTCACCGTCAATCTTCTTGATGGCGTCTTCCAGCGTCGTCATGGCTTCATTCAGGTCAGCGGATTGGGCATCCAGAAAATTCTTGCGCTCGCTGGCCGCCGCCAGTTCATCCAGCGCGGCCAGATTGACCGCCCCCAAGGCAGTAATGTCGCGGTTGAGGCGGTCGATCTCGCCTTGCATGCCACCCAGGCGCACGTTACCGTCCGCGATTGAAATGGCCAGCGCGTCCAGATCGGCCTGCGCCTCGGTGAGCATCTGGGTGTACTGCTCAAAGCCCAGACGCGCGGCCTGCTCCTTGAGCTGAAACTCGGTAATGCGCTGGCGCAGCGGGTCGAGCTCACGTTCCAGCTGCAGGCGGCGCTCGTCGCTGGCGCGCAACTTGGCGGTCAAATCGTCGTACTCGCTGCGTTTGGCCCCCAGCGCCTGTTCGCGCGCCAGCTTGACGGCCAAGGCATTTTGCAGACCGCCCTGGGCGGCCGCGTCGTTCAGTCGCGCCAATTCCTCTTGGGCCCTTTGCTCTTCAGCCCTTATGGAATCTCCCTGTTGCGCTGCAGTTTCGATAGCACGAGACAACTCGGCCTTGCGCGCATCCAGACTGCGCATGGAAAAAACCGCCTCTTGCGCCTGGCGCTCCAAACTGCGCTGCTGCTCGCGACATTCACTCAGACGGCGCTCGGCCCCCATCACCCGCTCGTCGAGCTGGGCATGACGTTCCTGGGTATCGGCGAGCTGCATGTCCAATTCGTCAAAGCGCCCCTCGGCGGTGACGCGGCGCTCTTGCAAGTCACCCAGCTGCGCATCCACCTCGGCCAAGTCGCCGGCAATTTGCGCACTGCGCACCCGAGCTTGTTCGGCCAGCTGGGACAGGCGCAGGGTTTCCACCTGCAACGCATGGGTCCGGCTTTGGCTCTCGGCCGCTTCCCGACGGATGGCCACCAGCCGCTGCGACGCATCGGCGTAGGCCGCCTCCGCCCGCACCAGCGCCGAGCGGGATTCCTCGCTGATCATGGCCTGCGCCCGCAGCTGCTTCTCCAGGTTTTCAATTTCCTGGGCCCGGGCCAGCAAGCCGGCCTGCTCCGAATCCGGTGCGTAAAAGCTCACGCTATAGGAGCCCACGGCATGCCCGGACTTCACAAAAATCAACTCGCCCGGCTGCAACTTGTCGCGGTTGGCCAACGCGTCCTCAAAACTGTCGGCCGTGAAACAGCCTTGCAGCCAATCCGCCAACACCGCTTTTTGCCCGGCATCATGGATGCGCAGCAGGTCAGACAATCGCGGCAATGCAGCGATTTTTTCGGGCAACGCCGCCAGCGGTGGGCTGTAAAAAGCGAGTTTGGCCGGTGGTGCATCATTGCCGAAGGCCCGCACCATCTCCAGACGCGACACTTCCAGCGCCCCCAAGCGCTCGCGCAGCGCCCCTTCCAAGGCGTTTTCCCAGCCCTGCTCGATGTGAATTCGGCTCCACAAACCCTGTAACGTGTCGAGCCCGTGTTTGGCCAGCCAAGGTTGCAGCTTGCCGTCGGTCTTGACCTTTTCCTGCAAAGCCTTGAGCGCCTCCATGCGCGCCGACAAATCCGCCTGCCGGGCCGACTCGATGTTCACGGCCTGTTGCTGAGCGCGCCGGCTGTCGTCCAGTTGCGGCACGGCGTCCTGCAACTCGTGCAAGCGCGCTTCGGCAACGCTGGCCGTCTCCTTGGCCTGCTCCAGCTGGCTTTGCAGGTTTAGCAACCGGGCTTCATCGGGAGCCGCCAGTGCATTGCGGTCCGCGCTCAGGCGCTCGCGCCGGGTGGTGAGCTGGCGCGATTGCTCCTCAATGCTGCGCTGGTCGGCCGCCAGCACCTGAATTTGTTGTTGTACCTGGGCCACGCTGGCGCGCTGCTCATTGGCACCTTTTTGCGCCAGGCGCAAAGTCTCCTCCAGATCGGGCAACTGCTGGGCCTGGTCTTCCACCTGGGCCGCCAGCAACTCGGTCTTTTCTTCCCCGAGCATGGCCAGCTCCAGCAGGTTCTCAATCTCGGCCTGCGCGTCATCCTTGCGGGTGGCCCATTGGGCAGTTTGTTCTTTGAGGGTGAGCAGGCGCTGCTCGACCCGCTGGCGACCTTCCACCACAAAGCGGATCTCGGCTTCCAGTCGCCCAACCTCGGTACTGGCTTCGTACAACAGGCCTTGCGCTTGGTTGACCTGATCGCCCGCCGCGTAATGGGCCTGGCGCACGGTCTCCAATTCGGCCTCAATGTGGCGCAAGTCCGCCACCCGGCTCTCCAGCGCATTGACCGCGCCTTGCGCGTCGGCCTTGACCTTGGCCTGATCCGCCTCGGACTCGGTGCGTTTGAGAAACCAGAGCTGATGCTGCTTGAGCGTGACACTGGCCGACAGGTTGTTGTACTTCTTGGCGACCTCGGCCTGGGCCTCCAGCTTTTCCAGATTGGCATTGAGCTCGCGCAGGATGTCTTCCACCCGGGTCAGGTTTTCGCGCGTATCTGACAGCCGGTTTTCAGTCTCGCGCCGGCGTTCCTTGTATTTGGAGACCCCGGCGGCCTCTTCCAGAAACAGGCGCAACTCTTCCGGCTTGGATTCAATGATGCGGCTGATGGTGCCCTGGCCGATGATGGCGTAGGCCCGTGGCCCGAGCCCCGTGCCTAAAAAAACGTCCTGCACGTCGCGCCGCCGCACCGGCAGGTTGTTAATAAAGTAACTGCTGGTGCCGTCGCGCGTGAGTACCCGTTTAACGGCAATCTCGCCGAACTGACTCCACTGACCGCCGGCGCGGTGGTCCGCATTGTCAAACACCAGTTCCACGCTGGCGCGGCTGGACGGCTTGCGGGTGTTGGTACCATTGAAAATGACGTCCTGCATCGACTCACCACGCAACTCCGACGCCTTGGACTCGCCCAGCACCCAGCGCACCGCATCCATGATGTTGGACTTGCCGCAGCCATTGGGCCCGACCACCCCCACCAGCTGCCCCGGCAGCATGAAATTGGTCGGCTCCGCGAAGGACTTGAACCCTGATAACTTGATTGAATTAAGACGCACGGATCGCTGACGCTAGCTTAAGTTGAGGAGGTCAGGGCTGCTGGTCAGCCCGCGGATGAAGGCATCATGATAACTTGCCTGACTTGGCGGGCGCCAACTGTCAATGTCAGGATTTGTACGCCGTTGCGGCATAAGACATTGATTCGCCAATGAAAAAGACCTCCAAGAATCGCTCCTTGAAGGCTTTTGCACTGTCTCTTGGTCGGTGTGAAAGGATTCGAACCTTCGACCCCTTGCACCCCATGCAAGTGCGCTACCAGGCTGCGCCACACACCGATCT
>DAITMI010000110.1:0-7566 GCA_036835225.1 Rhodoferax sp.
GGGTCGGCGCTGGACTTGACCACCGTGTTCATCACCAACAGAATGCCCGCCAAGCCGGCGCTCACCACCACGATGAAGATGATGAGCTCAATCAGCGTGAAGCCGTGCTGCTCCGATCTAGTCATGGACATAGCCTGTTGACGCTTCCACGATGACATCGGATGCATCGTTAATCTTGATAGTCTGGGTAGCCATTGCGATGGGCTGCTCCGTCGCGTCAACCGCGCCGGTGATGGGACGGCCAAGGCCATCGAAGTTGAATGCCGTGGGCGGCGTTGTTGTGCTGTAAGTCACGGCTGGCTTGGCGGTAATAGTAGGCGAGCCGTTGGGTCCGATCAAGGCCGTTGTAGTTGGCGTAGCGCAGTTGGCAGTCGATGGGTCCTTTGCCATGGTTAAGGTGGCCGCAGCGGCTGTTGGAAAAGTCACACACACCGTGCGCCGCTGCGCAATCGCCGTTTTTTGCGCATAGCGCAGCAAGGCCAGTGTCTCGTCATGGAAACCCCGCGCATAGAAGTCATTGCTGTTGAACATGCGCGGGGCGGCAAAAACGGCCAACACGCCCAGCATGACGATGACCATGATCAGTTCAATCAGCGTGAAGCCCTGCTGAACGCAACGGCGAGTTCGCCCCGAACAACGGGGGCCATATTTTGGATCATCTATCGGCATGGAGGCTGAACGCTATCTGCTATTGTTTTTGTAGCTATATACCCAATGTTTACGGGGGCTATCGTGCATTTGATCACTATTATTCGGCACACGCGCCCTGCACTCGCCCAAGGCAACGCGGGAACGCCCCAGCACGCGGCGGCACATGACACGCGTCAATCATAAGGCTTGGCCAGACCCGCAGCCCCTTTGAGAGCTTACCCGACCCAGGCACCACCTGCCACCTGAATTTGCGTAAGGTAGACTGCGCGCAACAGAATCGAAGCACGCGCGCTGTGTTCAGCACGAGCAAAGCCACTGTACCTTTAACCCATGGAGCAATCGACCAACATGCAGCAATTCCTCCAAGCCGATATGCTGTGGCGCGCGCTGGCCATCTTCTTGCTGATTGGCGCGCTCATGGGCGTTGCCGTTGCCCTGCTGCTGATCTTCCAGCCGCAGCTCATGGCGCGTGTCAACCGCGTGGCCAATCGCTGGATTTCCACCCGCCATCTCAGTCAGTTGATGGACCGCTCAATCCGCATTGAGCGCTGGTTCTATCGGCATCATCGTTCGATGGGTCTGCTGCTGATCCTTGGCGCCGGCTACATCCTGGTGTATTTTGGCTGGCGCTTCAACAAGGCCATTGCCGTGCAGAGCTTCGCCAGTTTTGTGCCGAACAAGCTGCTGCTGGATGGCCTGCTGCAGGCCGTCGTGCTGTTCGCCCTGATCGGGGGCGCGGTTGCGCTGCTCGTTGGCCTAGCGGTCTTGCTGCGCCCCAGCCTATTGCGCAGCATTGAAAGTGAATCCAATCAATGGGTGTCTTCGCGCCGCGCCACCAAAGTGATGGATGTGCAACACAACCAGGTGGACCTGTTTGTCGACCGCCATGCCCAACGGGTGGGCTGGTTGTTGCTGGTGGGCAGCAGCTACCTGTTTTTCGCGATGTTCCGGTCGCTGGTGTAGTGGCAACCCGGTCGACGTGACGAATGGCGAATCCTCATCCGCTGCTCTTTTGATAGCTGCAAGACCAATAAGTACGGGGGCTATAGCCCTATTTTGTTAGAATTTCCGGGCTGTCGAAGCACTCGGGCAGATGAGGCTTCTGATGCCCACCTTCGCTACCGAGCGACCTGATCAAGTCCGCCGTGCTGGCTGTTGGTATGCTGGTGGGGGACCCCGCTCTTGTTCCTGCAGCAGGGAACTCGATTGGAATCTGACCCTCATTTTTCCAGTAAAAAGGCTTGCTGGTGGCGACACCAGCAAGCCTTTTACCGCTATCGGATAGAAACCGCTGCACGGTTTTCACCGACAAAAAACGGGGCTATCCTTTACATATACGCCGGGCTTTGATACGTCACTTTTGGTTATACGTTTGGGCGCCGTCTTTGCATACACCCAAAGCAACCGTAGTACCTGTTTTGGCAACACATTTCGTAAAGTCCGCATTATTTTGTTCGTGACCGGCGCCTGTGTTGTATGCGTCGGAGCTCGCTTTGGCCTCAGACTTCAAATCGACATACTTGGGCAGTGCGACTGCCGCCAGAATCCCGAGAAGCACAATCACCACTACCAGTTCAATCAGGGTAAAACCCGACTGTTTCATTTTCATTTTCATTGTCTTGATCCTGTTATTAAGAGGCCGCAGCCCCGGATTTGGGTGCACGCACCCTGATTTTTTGCAATCCTACTGCTACGTGGGCACTGCGTGCTCACTTTAGGCACCAGTTGCGACACCGGTGAAGTTTTTAGTGATTCCCGCAGCGGAACCATCACCCATGACGAGGGCGCAACTTGCACCAGCAGTCGTCAATGCAATATTAGCAGCAGTGGTCATGTAGTACGTCCCCTGAATTGTTGGGTTAGGCACCGTCGTTGCGACAGAAATTGTGATCACCGGATCCATCAAGTCCGTGCCAATATCCGCACATTTTTTGGTCGCTGCAGACAGGGGGACGCATTTATCTGTTGTAAGGACATTATTTTTCACCATGCAACCAGCGGCATTGATCGCGCTCGCCGAACTCAAAGCGCCCGCCACACCGGCAAGCACCGCAACATTGGCTTCCGACTTCAAATCGACATACCTCGGCAATGCGACTGCCGCCAGCACGCCCAAGATCACGATCACCATCACTAACTCAATTAACGTAAAACCGCGTTGTACTGTTTTCATGTTATTCACTTTGTAAAAATTAACAAACCTTGCCTGAAAAGGGTTCAGACGTTTTGTCACAAAAACCTCTCGCAAGACGTCTCTGTAACAGCTTGATTCTAGGCCTATACCTTCTGCATGGGCAGCAATTTGGCAAAGCCGGCATATGACCTAACTCAAGAAAAATGGGCACAACAGGTGCGCTGACCGCATCCCTCATCTGCTAGTTCAGTTTTTGTCCCTGCCAGACATAGGCCTCTTTGGCTCTCAGTTGCAGAGGCCCTGGCGCACCGCTGATCCGGTACCAAAGCATGCTGTCACCACTGGGGCTATCGAACCATTCGGCCCGAAATGGCAGGTAGCCGACGCAGACGCAATCCGGGTCAAACACCCAACTGCCCGCCGGTGCGACCGCTGCCTGCTCCGGGCTCATCTCGCCGATGTAATTCACGGGGTAACGTTGCAGTAGCTCGAAAGGATTGTGTTGTACTGATACGACGGACGCATCCTTTGAGGACACTTGTTTGCGCAAATAGTTAATCACCAAGGCGGTGCGCAAGGCACCCAAAGTCGTCCTGACGGTGGACAGTTCGGCCTGCTCCTGCACTACCCGCATTTGCCTGGCAAATACCAGCACCAGCAGCAAAATGACACTGGTCACAATCATCCATTCCACCATGCGCCGGCTGCGGAACGGTACTTCCAAGGGCGATGTCAGGTCACTGGCCACGGCTAGCCGCCGCCTTTGCCCATGGCGGCCGAGCCCAGGTTCCACAGCGGCAGGAACACGCCCAGCGCCAGCAGCAGCACCAGTACGGCAATGACCGCCAGCAAAAGAGGCTCAATGGCCGCCGACAGGCCCTTGATGCTGTAGTCGGTTTCGCGCTCGTACATGGCGGCAATTTCAAACAGCAGGTTGTCGAGCTCGCCGGTTTCTTCCCCTACCGCGATCATCTGCATCACCACGGGCGTGAACACGCCGGTGGCGGCGGCGCAGCGCGTGATGCTTTCGCCGCGCTCGATGCCATCGCGCATTTGCTCGATGCGGCTGCCAATAAAGGCGTTGTCCACCGTTTGCGCCACCACCGTCAGCGCCTGCACCAGCGGCACACCACTTTGGCTGGACAGGGCAAAACTGCGGGCAAAACGGGCCAGGGTGGCTTTCAAAATGATGTCGCCAACAATCGGCAGCTTGAGTTTGCGGGCATCCCAGCGGTAGCGCCCCTCGGGCGTGCGCAAGTAACTGCGTATCAGCACCGCCGCGCCCATGCCGGCCGTCAGCAGCATCGGCCACCAGGCCAGCATCCAGCCCGAGAACGCCAGCAGGCCGCGGGTGATGAGCGGCAGCTGGGCATGAAAGTCGGCAAACACCTTGGCAAAGACCGGAATCACGAAGATATTGAGAATCACCACCGCGATCGCCATCGCGATCAGCACAAAGCTAGGGTAGCGCATGGCCTGCTTGATTCGCTCGCGCACATCGCGCTCAAACTCCAGGTGATCGTTCAGCCGCAAAAACACTTCAGTGAGCCGGCCGGTCATTTCACCAACCTTGATCATGGAAATATAGAAGGCTCCGAACACAGCCGCATGGCGCGCCATAGCCGCCGATAATTCGCGCCCCTGGTCCAGGCTGGAACGAATGTCTTGCAGCAGCTCTACCATGGCGGGCTTGGTGGCCGAGGCCTGCAGCCCGGCAAAGGCCCGCAAAATCGGCACGCCGGCTTTGTTGAGCGTGTACATCTGGCGTGAGAACACCAGGATGTCCTCCACCACAATCGGCTTGCGGTTCAAGCGCGCCAGCCAGTTGTCGGTGCTGCTGTCAGTCGGGGCCACGGCAATGGCGATGTGCACCGGCGCCACGCCAATCGACATCAGTTGGTCCGCCACACCGCCTTCGGTCATGGCTTCGAGTTGCCCCTGCACCGCCTCGCCCCGGACGTTGCGACCACGCCATGCATAGACTGCCATGGGAAATTATTCCTGCTCGTCCACGTCGAAGCCGATGCGCAGCGCCTCAGCGAGCGAGGTCCGCCCCTGGCGCACCAGCGCCAGCGCGTGATGGGCCAGCGTATGCCCT
Organism: Rhodoferax sp.; assembly: GCA_036835225.1. GTDB lineage: Bacteria > Pseudomonadota > Gammaproteobacteria > Burkholderiales > Burkholderiaceae_C > Rhodoferax. The sequence goes on from DAITMI010000110.1 coordinate 4,884, forward strand.
TTCATGCGCTCGCGTGCCGCCTTCATGAACGCCGCCGGGTCAGAGCGCGAGGCAGCCTGGGTCAGGACCGCGTCCATTTCCAGCAATTCGTACACCCCTTGCCGCCCCGAATAACCGGTGCCATTGCAGGCCGAGCAACCACGGCCGCGCTGCGGCGCCACCGGCTCACCGGTCTCAACCATGGCAGTCAACCAAGCCTGCTCTTGTGTCGTGGGCTCATGCGGCTCAACGCATTCAAGGCAATTGAGACGCACCAGCCGCTGGGCAATGACTGCCTGCAGCGAGGTCGCCACCATGAACGGCGGCACCCCCATGTCCAGCAAGCGAAACGGCGTGCTGATGGCATCCCGCGTGTGCAAGGTGGACAGCACCAGATGCCCGGTGATGGCGGCACGCAGGCCGATTTCAGCCGTTTCGGCGTCGCGCATTTCACCGACCAGAATCACGTCCGGGTCTTGCCGTAACGTGGCACGCAAGACACGGGCAAAGGTGAGGTCGATTTTGTCGTTGATCTGCACCTGGGTGATGCCGGGCAGACGATATTCCACCGGGTCTTCTGCGGTGATGACCTTGAGCTCGTCGGCATTGATCTCCGCCAGTGCGGCGTACAAGGTGGTGGTTTTGCCGGAACCGGTTGGTCCGGTGACCAACACCAGCCCCGAACTGCGCCCCAGCACCTCCCGAAAGCGCTTGAGCATGGCGTCCGGCATGCCAATGTTGCGCAGCCGGCGCATGCCCGCACCCTGGATCAGCAGGCGCATCACGGCCGACTCGCCGTAAGTGGTGGGCAAGGTGGACAGGCGCACATCAATCGCCTGCTCTTTCAGGCGCACGCTGAAACGGCCATCTTGCGGCAGTCGCTTTTCCGAAATATCCAGCCCCGCCATGAGCTTGAGGCGCTGGGCCAGCGCGCCGCCAATGCGTTTGTCTGCTTGCGTTTGCTTTTGCAGCACGCCATCGACCCGCACGCGAATTTGCAGCCCTTCTTCTTGCGGCTCAATGTGCACGTCCGACGCGCCCACCTGCATGGCGTCTTCAAACAGCGATTGCAGCAGCCGCACCACCGGCGCGCCCTCGATGCCAACCGAAGCGGAGAGTTCACCGAAGTCAACCGCGTCGCCCAGGTCTTTCTCCAGCGCCCGGGCCAGACCACTGATCTCTTCCGTGCGGCGATACAGGCGGTCAAAGGCCGGTGCCAGCTGGCTTTCCGGGGCCGCCGCAATGGCAATCGTGCGCTTGAGTAGGCGGGTCAGTTCGTCAAAGGCAAACAGGTCCAGCGGGTCGGCCAGGGCCACCAGCAAGGTGTCGCCCCGGTCTTCCAGCGCCAGGGCGCGAAAACGTCGCGCCGCCGACTCTGGCAACAGCTTCACCACATCGGCACGAAAGGGAAAGGTTTTGAGGTTGACGAACGGAATGCGCAACTGTCGTGCCAAGCCGTTGGCCAACAGTTCTTCGGTAATGACACCCGATTCAATCAGCAAGCGGCCGACTTTCTTGCCGGTTTGCCGTTGTAGTTCAAGGGTTTGCTGCAGCTGCTCCTGCGAAATAAGCCGCTGTTGCACCAGCACATCGCCGAGCCGCAGTTTCTCCGGCCGGCCGGGTGTAGGGGCTGGACTGGTCGGCGCGGGAGAGACTGCTGCTGCCATGCTCATGGACCATTCCTTCGATTAAAAAGCTTCAGTGCAAATGACGCGGCTTGCGCCCGCCACCATGGCCCACACCGCCATGCCCACCACCCGAACCGCGCGGCGGTTTGCCCAGTTGCAGCGAACTCACCAGATCATCAAAACGCTGGCTGAACAGCTTGTCGATTTCAGCCACCACGCCGCCCAACTCCGCGCCGTCAAAATGGCGTTCCATCATGTTCACCACATCCTGCACCAGCAAGTCGCGCTGCACCTGCATGATGGCGGCGGGGTCCGGCCCGACGAAGAGCATCACAAAATCATCACGCGACTCGGCGTCCGACTCTTCGTCCTCATCATCAAATTCGGCGTCATAAAACGTGACTTCGATCGCCGCGCCAGCTTGCGCCAATTCGTTGAGATTCATACACATTTCGTCCAGCACCTGGCGAAAATCGTCATCGCCCGCCACGGTCCAGCACATCTGCAGCAGGTGTTCCTGTGGGTCAAACTTGATGCCGGGCTCGTCTTCATAGGAACTGTTGGCCGCATCAGCCAGTGAGCGCGCACCCGCATACTTCCAGAGCGGCTTGAGGGCATCCTGAACTTGCTCAAAAACAACTTCAGCGCGCAAGGCCACCTGGCCATGTACATGGATCTCAAAAGGAGCGTTATAGCGTGGCATGGGTTATGAGTGTACTGGTGCCCGGGACCGGAATCGAACCGGTACGCCCCTTATGCAGGAAAGCGGCGGATTTTAAGTCCGATGTGTCTACCAATTCCACCACCCGGGCACGACTGCTATTGTGAAACAAAAAAGCCTCGCCAAAATGACTGACGAGGCTTTTATGCCCAGAATTTAGCCGAAATTCTATGGAGGCGCGAGGCGGAGTCGAACCGCCCTAGACGGATTTGCAATCCGTTGCATAACCGATTTGCTATCGCGCCAATTTCCTGACAAAAAAGGGAAGCTTGTGCTTCCCTTTTTAATTTGGAGCGGGAGAAGAGTCTCGAACTCTCGACCTCAACCTTGGCAAGGTTGCGCTCTACCAACTGAG
>DAITMI010000111.1:0-7446 GCA_036835225.1 Rhodoferax sp.
ACCATGAACAAACCGGGCGCCCGGTGCACCTCGTCCAAAATTACGAGCTTGTCCAGATGGTCTGACAAATAAAGCTCGGCTTGATCAAGCTTGGCGCGGTCACGCTCGGACTCCAGGTCCAGATACAGACTGGGTCGTGTTCGGGCCACCTCCAGCGCCAGCGTGGTTTTGCCCACCTGGCGCGGTCCGAGCAGGGCCACGGCGGGCGTTGCGTCGATCGAATCGACTAAAAAAGTGCTGAGGCGACGGTTAAACATGTATGCAATTATGGATACTCATTCCCTGATTTGCAAGGTTAAATTGACTTGAAAACAAGCGCTGATTGGCGCGGTTTGACAGACCGGGCAAAATCAAGGAATGACGTTCCCGCCCGCCAAGCCGCCGACCAAGCCCCTAACCGGCCCGCAAAAGGCGCTGCGTAAGCTGGGTCTGGTGCGGCCGATTGACTTGGCGCTGCACCTGCCGCTGCGCTACGAGGATGAGACCCGCATCGTCAAATTGAGCGAGGTGCGGGAGGGGGAAACGGCGCAAATCGAGGGCGTGGTCACCCACTGCGAGGTCAAGCTTTCGGGCCACCGCCAACTGCTGGTGACGCTGGACGATGGCAGTGACACCTGCCTGCTGCGCTTCTTCAGTTTCTACCCGGCGCAGCAAAAGGCGCTGGCGCTGGGCCAGAACATCCGGGCGCGCGGTGAAATCCGCGGTGGTTTCCTGGGGCTGACGATGATGCACCCCGCGTTCCAGCCCGCCGGCGGCGACTTGCCTAGCGCGCTGACGCCGGTCTACCCCACGGTGGCCGGTTTGCCGCAGGCGTATTTGCGCCGGGCGGTACAGGGTGGGCTGGCGCGGGCCGAGCTGGCAGACACCATTCCGGCAGAATATTTAGACGAAATTGGCCTGCAGCCCTCGTGGGATATGCGTGAAGCGCTATCATTTTTGCATCATCCGACGCCAGACGTGGCGCTGGCCACGCTGGCGGACCACAGCCACCCGGCCTGGCAGCGGCTCAAGGCGGAGGAGTTGCTGGCGCAGCAGTTGTCGCAACTGCAGGCCAAGCGCGAGCGCGCCCGCCTGCGCGCGCCGGTGCTGATGCCGACTCGAGCAGCGGGCGAAGCCCTGCGACCCCTTCGACAGTGCTCAGGACAGGCAGCTCCGGGCGAACGGCTGCCAGCGCAGGTTGATCAGCTTTTGCCTTTGCCTTTGCCCTTGCATGAGCTGCTGCTGGCGGCGCTGCCGTTTCAACTGACGGCGGCGCAGCGGCGCGTCGGCGAGGACATCCTGCGTGACCTGGCCCGGCCGGTACCGATGCACCGCCTGCTGCAAGGCGATGTCGGTTCCGGCAAAACGGTGGTGGCGGCGCTGGCGGCGGCGATTTGCATTGACGCCGGTTGGCAGTGCGCCCTGATGGCGCCAACCGAAATTCTGGCCACCCAGCATTTCGCCAAGTTGGTCAGCTGGCTGGCGCCGCTGGGCATCCAAACCGCCTGGCTCACCGGCAGCCAGAAAGCCAAGGAGCGGCGCGAGATGCTGGCCTTGATTGAAAGCGGCGAGGCCGGGCTGGTGATTGGCACGCACGCCATCATTCAGGACAAGGTGCTGTTCAAGAACCTGGCGCTGGCCATCATCGACGAGCAGCACCGCTTTGGCGTGGCGCAGCGGCTGGCCCTGCGCAGCAAGCTGACGCCCCAAACCGTTCAGCCTGAGCTGGTCGACGCGGAGGCGGCGGCTTCGACCAGCTCAGCCCGAACGGTCGGGTTTGAACCTCATCTGTTGATGATGACGGCCACGCCCATTCCGCGCACGCTGGCCATGAGCTACTACGCGGATCTGGATGTCTCCACCATCGACGAGCTGCCGCCGGGGCGCACGCCCATCATCACCAAGGTCGTGAACGATGCGCGTCGGGATGAGGTGATCGAACGCATCCGCGCCCAGTTGCATGAGGGGCGGCAGATTTACTGGGTCTGTCCGCTGATCGAGGAGAGTGAAGCACTGGACTTGCGCAACGCCACCGAGACGCACGCGCACCTGAGTGCCGCCTTGCCCGGTGTACTGGTGGGGCTGCTGCACTCGCGCATGCCGGCGGCCGAGAAGAAAGCGGTGATGGCCCTGTTCACCCGCGGCGAGATGGGCGTGCTGGTCAGCACCACGGTGATCGAAGTGGGTGTGGATGTGCCGAATGCCAGTCTGATGGTGATCGAGCACGCCGAGCGCTTTGGCCTGTCGCAACTGCACCAGTTGCGCGGCCGGGTCGGGCGCGGCGCGGCGGCCTCCGCCTGCGTGCTGCTGTACTCGACCGGCGACGCGCCGCGCCTGGGCGAGACGGCGCGCGCGCGCCTGAAGGCGATGGCCGAGACCAATGACGGTTTTGAGATCGCCCGGCGCGACCTGGAGATTCGCGGCCCCGGCGAGTTTCTGGGCGCGCGCCAGTCGGGCGCGGCGCTGCTGCGCTTTGCCGATCTAGCCACCGACACCGATCTGCTGGCCTGGGCGCGCCGCGTGGCACCGCTGATGCTTGATCAACACCCGGCGCTGGCCGAAAAACACGTGCAGCGCTGGTTAGGGACCAAGTCCGAATATTTGAAAGCGTAGCCGGCGAAAGGTTGACTACGGCATACGAAGAGTTTGGCGGTAGCCATATCGTCAATCCGGTCAAAAGGCCTCGCCGCCGTCCCTGCGGGGGCTAAAACGGCTGTGGTTCTGCTTGGTTGCAGCTACGATATTCCCGTCCTGACGCCGTAAAAAAACGCGTTTGTGGCAAAGTTATTTTGAGCTTGCCTGCACCTCTATTTCTCCATACGATGAAACTCGCTGATAAGTAAAGTTAACCAGGGAGCAGGCAGTGATCAACGAGGTAATTGGACAAAAAATATTGAGGTTTGAAGTTTTCGAGCCGTGGTGCAGGGGTGCCGCTGCCCAAATTGACGGAACCCCCGTATTTGGCGCACTGGCAATGCACACCCAGCATGCGGTTGTGACCCTCTCATCGCGCCTGCGCTTCTCGACGCTCGCGAAGACAGCGGAGTCTTCATACGGCTTGGTCGTCAGCATCATGCCGCGTGAGTCATGGACGCTCCAGCGTGATAGGTGGCTGGCCCATTCAGCGTCGTGTGGATCAAGGGCGTTTGGCTGGTACAGCTATCCGACACATACGGTCAATGAAATGCCTTTCCTGCCCGTTCGAACCGGATGGGAAATCACAGATATTTCTTTGCATCCACATGGTCAGGATGCTGTGGTTTTTGGTTTTGATCACGTTTCAAGTCCAGTGGCGTTCCGTTACAGAGCCGACTTTGATGGGGGCATCTGCTGGGCAGCACCCAAGCTTGCTGCGCCTAAGACCATTTCACCTTTTTTGCCTGAGGGTGAATTCGCCTGGCTCCACCCCGCAGCGAAGATTGAAATTCGGCACACGCATGGGCTTCTCAAAAGCGCTGTTTTTGAGGATTGGCCCATGTCATTGCGGCGTTCAGTCTTCAGCACGCAAGAGGGGCCAAACGGTGAGCCTCTGCGCCGCAGCATCCAGTTGCTGCAATTTCCCCAATTGCGGTCAACCTATCTGGAGATCGTCTCCGAACTCATGAAGCTGCGGTTTATCCAGTACCCCATGTTGGCGCGAAGGCTGGCCGCCATGACCGCAATAGTCGATCCGGTCGAGGACTTCGGGGGCATGGTGAACGACTCTTGGAGAGAATGGCTATCCGATGCCCAAGAGGTGGTACTTTGAAATCAGAAACAAATCAGATGAATACATCGTCACCCTCCCTGTCCACTCGCGAAACCATCAAGTTGATGGCAACAATGGGTTTATTGTTCAGCGTTCTTTTTTATTACGCTTACTGGGCATGGGCTACTGGTTTACTGGATCACCCACTGGGCGATCTGACTTTGGGACTGCCGCTGCTTGCCGACTTGTCGGTGCTGCTATAGCTGCTCGGAATGCGCGCAAGCTTTTCACAGCTAAGTGAATTCATGGATGCCCGAGCCAGAAAGAAAGAACAGGCGCTACTCGATTATCTCAAGGCCAACGCGGCCACAACAAGGGAAGAAGACAAATGAAAATCGCATTGATACAGCTTAATGGCGAGGACGCACTTTGGGCCGCCGAACAGTTGCCAAACCTGCTAGGACAGGCTGCCGGGAACGACTTGGTGGTTTTCCCAGAATGCATGCCGTTCGACGACGACAAATCACCGACCTTACACAAGGACGCCATGAAAATTCTGGCGGATGCTGGCAAACAGGTGCCCGACAGCACCTTTCTGGCAGGCGGCTATATCAGTCATGACAAACACACTCGTAATCGTGTCTATCTGGTCAATCGCGGTAAGGTCATTGACTGGTACGACAAAAAAATTCGTTTTGAAGACGAGCCTTTTGAGCCAGGCAAGATCACAAAGATCGCCAAATGCTTTGAGTGGGAAGGCAAGAAATGCATTCCTTTGATCTGCGCTGATGCGGGCGATGACCTGACCCCGCGAAAAGTGCGCATGATGTTTGCGGCACTTGAAGCCGGTGCGGGGCCAGATACACCTATTGTGATTTGCTCTTACGGTGGTGGCTTGCTCACCGACTACTGGCAGCCAGCACTCCGAGAGTGGAGCAAGGGCTGTGACGCACCTGTCGTCATTTGTGGCATCGCGGGGACACACAGTAGTGCGACCTACACAGATAAAAATAAAATGACGCATCCGTTTGGCGGTGGCGGCAGTGGTGCATTTTGGCCAAGTGGGCATGAGCTGCAATCTGTTCGCCGGGGCATCGTGCTTGTGAACCTTGATGCGCAAACACTGGCATGGCAGGCAATTCGGAAAAGCTAATGCAAATTTCACAATTAACTAAGCGGATTCACCAATGAAAGACTGGAAAACGGCGCTGGCGGAACAGCATGTACAGCGCTGGCTGGGCGGCAAGACCGATTACCTGAAGGCGTGAGCCCGCCGGGGCGGCGCCGTCTGGCCTTGGCTAAGGTGGGTGGTGGCCTTCGGCCGCCGAATTGTGTGTGGCGGCATGAATATTCGTGGGAACTTATTGATCCGGTCAACGTCTGATTTGTGAGTGTGAATCGATCGGCCGGCCGTGTTCCCATTCTTGTTCGTCCACCGTTACACCCGCCTGCACTGGCAGTGCTGACCCCATCCTGAATAGACCCCCATGCAGACACGACCCTATTTTTTCCCTACTTTGTTTTGTGCCCTGCTCGGGTTGAGCCTGGGTGCCCAGGCCAAAGACTGGCCCGCCCCGATCAAGGCGCTGGAAGCCCAGGGCGTTGAGGTGATCGGGCGCTTTGAGGCGCCCGGCGGTGTTACCGGCTATGCCGCCGTGCACCAGCATCAACCGATCTCCCTGTATCTGACGGCCGACGGCATGCAGGTGATCGTGGGCCCGATGTTCGACAGCAAGGGCAACAGCCTGAGCGACGAGCCGCTGGATCGGCTGGTCAGCAAACCGATGGCCGACAAGGCCTGGAAGCAGCTTGAATCCAGCACCTGGATTGCTGACGGCAGCAAGACGGCGGCGCGCGTGGTCTATGTTTTCACCGATCCGAACTGTCCCTACTGCAATAAATTCTGGAGCGAGGCGCGCCCCTGGGTCAAGGCAAACAAGGTGCAGCTGCGCCATGTGATGGTCGGTATTCTTGGCCCGACCAGTCCCGGCAAGGCGGCCGCCCTGCTCACCGCCAAGGATCCGGCGCTGGCCCTGAGTCAGCACGGACTGCAGCAAACCAGCGGCGGCCTCAAGCCCTTGAACCCGATCCCGGCTGACGTGCGCGCGCAACTGGAGGCCAATTACAAGTTGATGGAGCAGCTGGGCTCGGCCGCGACGCCCTCCATTTTTTACAAGGACGCCAGCGGTCGTCTGCAAAAGATGCAGGGGGCCCCCTCGGCCGACATGTTGCTCAAGATTCTGGGCCCGCGCTGAGCGGCGAGCTGGCTTTAGTCGATCAAGTTGGGCGGGGGGCGGGCCTTTGCGACTCTCGATCAGCGCGCGGGCTTGCGTTGGCCACCGCACAGACCAACGCTAGCTACGTTTCTACATTGGTGGCAAGTGTTGCGCTATGCCACTTGGACCATTCCGGCCCATGTCGGGCGTCTGTGTAGTGCCGCTCTTCCAATTCAAGCGCTTCGACATGACGCCGCAGCCGGCATTGGGCCAGGTCATCGCGGAGTTGATTGCCGTCGGCGACCGGTGGGCGCTGGCGAGTTGGTTTGCGCAACCCAACCCCTGGCTCGCGGATCGCCTTCCGGCGGACACGCTGGAACTCGACCGGTCCGCTGTGCTGCACGCCGCCCGTGCGGATCGATTGCTTGCCATTCGCCGGCGCGCGTAAAGCCGCGTATGCTTGAGTCACCATGCTACGCCTGACCCAAGCCCCCAATCTGGCGATTGCCACGCTGTGGACCGACGCGCTTAATGACGAAGGCATCGCCGCCAGTGTGCAGCGCCAGTATCTGGCCGGCGTGGCGGGTGAACTGCCACCGGATCAATGCCTGCCAGAGGTCTGGATTCACCATCCGGCCCAGGCGGCACGGGCGCGGGAATTGCTGTATCACTTGCAGCATGTGCCGCAACAGCGCTGGCGCTGTACCTGCGGTGAATTGGTCGAAGGCGGTTTTGAGCAGTGCTGGAATTGTGCCGCCCTGATGCCGCGATGAGCCGTCAGTTGAGCCGCCTCGCTGCGTCAGCACCCGCTCTGGTAGGACAATAGCGTCATGACACTCACCGAACTCAAATACATCGTGGCCGTGGCCCGTGAGCGCCACTTTGGCAAGGCGGCCGACGCCTGCTATGTGTCGCAGCCGACGCTGTCGGTGGCCGTCAAGAAGCTCGAGGAAGAGCTGGATGTCAAGCTGTTCGAGCGCAGCGCCACCGAGATTTCGGTGACGCCGCTGGGGGAAGAAATTGTGCGCCAGGCCCAAAGCGTGCTGGAACAGGCGGCCAACATCAAGGAAATCGCCAAGCGTGGCAAAGACCCGCTGGCCGGACCGCTCACGCTCGGGGTGATCTACACCATCGGCCCCTACCTGCTGCCCGATCTGGTGCGGCAGATGATTGCGCACACCCCGCAAATGCCGCTGATGCTGCAGGAAAACTTCACCATCAAGCTGCTCGAGATGTTGCGTACCGGTGAGATTGACTGCGCCATTCTGGCCGAGCCATTTCCGGATGCCGGGCTGGCCATCGCCCCCCTGTATGACGAACCGTTTTTGGCCGTCGTGCCCATCAACCACCCGCTGGCCGCGCAGGATAAGGTGACGACCGAAGAACTCAAGCGCGAGACCATGCTGCTGTTGGGCAGCGGCCACTGTTTTCGCGACCATGTGCTGGAGGTGTGCCCGGAATTCTCCCGGTTTTCCAGCAATGCCGAGGGGATTCGCAAGAGCTTTGAAGGCTCGTCGCTGGAGACCATCAAGCACATGGTGGCCGCCGGCATGGGCGTCACGC
>DAITMI010000112.1:0-7330 GCA_036835225.1 Rhodoferax sp.
CATGATCTTCTTCTTCATGGAAATGAACACCCGGCTGCAAGTCGAGCATCCCGTCACCGAAGCCATCACCGGGCAGGATCTGGTGGAGTGGCAATTGCGCGTCGCCTCCGGCGAGCCCCTGCCGCTGGCCCAAGACCAGCTCAAGATCACCGGCCACGCGATCGAGGCCCGTATTTGCGCCGAGAACCCGGACAACAACTTTCTGCCCGCCACCGGCGCGCTGCATGTGTATGGCTTGCCGGAGTGCGTGACTTTTGCGCGCAACAGCGGCGGCGTCCGGGTCGATTCCGGCGTGCGCGAGGGCGATGTCATTTCGCCGTTCTACGACTCGATGGTGGCCAAGCTGATCGTGCATGGCGACACCCGCGAGCAGGCGCTGTCCCGGCTCGACACGGCACTGGCGCAGACCCACATCGTCGGCCTCAACACCAATGTGCAGTTCTTGCGCAACGTGGTGCAAAGCCGCTCGTTTGCCCAGGCCGATCTGGACACCGGGCTGATTCCACGCGAAGAGGCGGTGCTGTTCCAGCAGGAAAAAGTCGGCCTGAGTCTGGCGGTGGCCAGTGCCATTGCCCACACCCTGCTGCAGGAAAAAGCGGCCGAAGCGCAGGTCGCCAGCCGCGCGGTCTGGCTGGACCCGTGGGCGCGGCAGGACGGCTGGCGCTCGCATGGGCCCAGCACACGCCGCTTTGACTACGCGTTCCAGGACGTGGTGCAGGTGGTGCACCTGACCACGCGGCACGACGGCGCGCTGCAGCTCAACGTGGCGGGCGAGGTCGGCGTGTTCTCGTTTACGCCCGTCATCCATGGCATCGACGTGCGCTTTGCGGAAAAGCGCCAGATTGTGAATGTGTATGCCAATGGGGCGGTAGCCCACGTCTTCACCGCGCAAGGCGCTACGCAAATCATAGCAATTGATGCGCTGGCGCATGCCGGCGACACGCAATCGGAGGGTGGCCGCCTGACCGCGCCCATGCCGGGCAAGGTGGTGTCGTTCGCGGTCAAGGCCGGCGACACGGTCACCAAGGGCCAGGCGCTGGCGGTGATGGACGCCATGAAGATGGAACACACTATTGCCGCCCCGATGGATGGCGTGGTGGCCGAGTTGCTCTATGCGCCCGGCGACCAGGTGGCCGAAGGGGCGGAGCTGCTCAAGCTGGTGGCGCAATAGGGCTTGCGCCGGTTACGCTTGGCGGCCATGAAGATCACCTTTTGTTGTACCGATACCAAAGCCGAGCCCTGGCTGGCCGGCCTTAAAGCCGCCTTGCCCGACGCCCAGGTGACGCTCTGGCAGCCCGGCGCGCCACCGGCCGACCACGCCGTGGTCTGGGCGCCACCGCAAGCTTTCTTTGACGCGCAGCCGCAGCTGCGCGGCGTGTTCAATATTGGCGCCGGGGTCGATGCGCTGCTGAAGTTGCGCCTGCCGCCGCACGCCACGGTGGTGCGGCTGGATGACGCCGGCATGTCGGTGCAAATGGCCGAGTATGTCTGCCACGCCGTGATTCGGCACTTTCGTGAGTTTGACGGCTACGAGGCCGATATGCGGGCCGGCCAGTGGTCCTATCGCAAGCCCCGCGCGCGCGCGGCGTTCCCGGTCGGCGTGATGGGGCTGGGCGTGCTGGGCGAACGTGTGGCGCGGGCGCTGCGAATGTTCGAGTTCCCGGTCAATGGCTGGAGCCGTAGCGCCAAAAGCATCGACGGGGTGCGCGGCTTTGCCGGTGCGGCACAGTTCCATGATTTTCTGGCGGCGACCAAAGTGCTGGTCAACCTGCTGCCGCTGACTCCGGACACCCGCGACATCATGAATCGTGCAAGCTTGTCCCAATTGCTGTCCGGCGGCTACGTCATCAACGTGGCGCGCGGCGCGCATCTGGTCGATGACGACCTGCTCGCCCTGCTCGACAGCGGCCATCTGGCCGGCGCCACGCTGGATGTATTTCACACCGAACCCTTGCCTTCGGATCACCCGTTTTGGCAGCACCCCAACATCAGCCTCACACCGCACACCTCGGCGCGCACCCTGCGCGAGGAAAGCATTGCGCAGATCGTGGGCAAGATCCTGGCGCTGGAGCGAGGAGAGCCAGTGGCCGGTATCGTGGACCCTGTGCGCGGCTACTGAATCACGCCGTGTCTGCCCATCAATGGAGGAGCAAAAGATAAGCATCCCCACCCGCCTCAACCGGACAAGGTGGGTATTTGCAAAGTTATTGTCCGGACGGTATCATGACAAAATCAAATCAGGAGCCCTTATGACTACCCTCGTCCCCTCAAAATCCGAGCGCATTGACGTGCGCGCCAGCATGCCGGTCAAGCAGTTGCTGCAAGAAGCGGCTCGCGTGGCGCATAAAAACGTGAGCGAGTTTCTGCTGGATGCGGGTATCGTGGCGGCGAACCAAACGCTTGCTGCGCGCCTGCGTTTTGAGCTAACGTCCCAGCAATGGGACGCCTTTGAGGCGGCGCTGGATCAGCCCGTCACACCCAAACCCAAGCTCACGCAATTGCTTGATCAGCCCGGGTTGCTAGGGTGAGCTCCAGAATTTATGGCGCGGTACGCAAGCTGCTGCCCGCAGATGAGGTTGACGGGTTTGACTGTGGGAATGCCGCGCTGAACGAGTATGTGCAGCGGTTTGCACTCAGTAATCAAAAGGCCCACAGCGCGCAGACCTATGCGAGTTGTTGCGATGATGGCGTCGTTGCCGGCTTTTACAGCCTGGCCGTCGGCAGCGTTGCGCCGCATGACGCGGCCCCCCGCGTGATCAAAGGCCTGGCGCGTCATCCCGTGCCGGTGATGATTTTGGCGCGGTTGGCGGTGGATGTGCAGCACCACGGCGTGGGTCTGGGCAAGGCCTTGCTTAAGGATGCGCTGTTGCGCACCGCCCAAGCCGCTGACATCGCCGGCATTCGTGCCTTGCTGGTTCATGCCAAGGACGACGCGGCGCGCCAGTGGTATCTGAACTGGGAGTTCGAACCCAGCCCGACCGACCCGCTTCACCTGTATTTGCTGCTCAAAGATTTGAAAGCGATGGTAGAACCCAAATTGGTCAAGATCGGTGACAAGGTTTGAGGGAATCAAAATGACTTTGAGTTTTCGCAATACTGGCGGTAAACCCAATATGCACGCTGAACTTCAGCGGTAGAACACCAACCCCATGGAATACTTATCGTTGTTTCGAATGCCAACCCCAATGAGGATAACTGGCCGCTCTTCAAGCATTACGAACGTTTTTATTAATTCCATTATTCCCGTGGTTCCGCCCAGTGCGGAAGAAGTCAAATGGGTCTTGACAATACTCGGTATGACCCCTGAAACATTTCAGTGCGCATATTGTGGCGGCGTTGCTTCGGAATGGGATCACCTCCGACCGCTTGTTAAAGATAAAAAACCAACTGGGTATATCTCAGAAATCCATAACCTCGTGCCATCCTGCGGAAAGTGCAATCAGTCAAAGGGCAACAAGGAATGGAAAACCTGGATGCACAGTAATGCGAAACTGTCCCCAACTGCACGCGGCGTGAAAGACATCCCAGAACGAGTTAAGCGGCTGGACGCTTACGAGATTTCAAAAGCGCCAACAAAAATAGACTTTTCGGCCATCGTTGGGCAAGATGTTTGGGCACAGCACCAAAGCAATCTGGAGCGGGTGCAGTCCCTCATGCGCGAATCGCAGGAGCTTGCGTCAAAGATAAATTCCAGGGTTGCAAGCGCATACAAAGTGCTCGACGCTGAGCGCCTGCGATTGATCAAAACGACTGACTTTTCCCTGTCCTAAACCAGCAACAAAACGAGATACCCATGAACCTCCCCACCCAAGTCAAACTGGTCGAAGTCGGCCCGCGCGACGGCCTGCAAAACGAGAAACAGCCGGTGCCGGCCGCGGTCAAGATCGAGCTGGTGCAGCGGCTGCAGGATGCCGGCCTGAGCGAGATCGAGGTCACCAGTTTCGTCTCGCCCAAATGGGTGCCGCAGATGGCGGACAACGCCGAGGTCATGGCCGGCATTGCGCGCAAAGCGGGGGTGCGCTATTCGGTGCTGACGCCGAATCTGCAGGGCTTCGAGGCCGCGCTGAAGTCCAGGCCGGACGAGATCGTGGTGTTTGCCGCCGCCAGTGAAGCCTTCAGCCAGAAGAACATCAACTGCTCGATCGCCGAGAGCATCGAACGTTTTCGTCCGGTGGCCGAGGCGGCGCGCGCTCACAACATCGCGGTGCGCGGCGCCATTTCCTGTGCGGTGGGCTGTCCGTATGAAGGCGAGATCGCGCCGCAGCGGGTGGCCATGGTGGCGCGCTTGCTCAAGGACATTGGCGTGCAACACGTCGGCGTGGCCGACACCATTGGCGTCGGCACGCCGCTCAAGGTACAGCGCGCCATGGAAGCGGCGTTGCAGCACTATGACCTGAACGACGTGTCGGGCCATTTCCACGACACCTACGGCCAGGCCCTCGCCAACACGCTCATTTGCCTGCAAATGGGCGTCTGGCAGTTTGACACCTCGGTGGCCGGCTTGGGCGGCTGCCCCTATGCCAAGGGCGCCACCGGCAATGTGGCGACGGAAGACGTGGTGTACCTGTTGCACGGCATGGGCATCGAGACCGGCATTGACCTGGACAGTTTGGTGGACGCGGGCAAGTTCATCAGCGACTTCCTGGCGCGCAAACCCAATTCGCGTGCCGCCACGGCCCTGCTCAACCAGCGGCTCATCTGATATGGGTGAGGCTGAACCATCAATAGATGCTATGGAGTTAATAGCTGCTCGCGCAATACTGGCGAGGGCTGCGATTGATCATGTGCCATCACCCTGCATCTCGGTGTGTCGCATGAGCGAACGGACGGGTTTATGCGAAGGGTGCTGGCGCACGCTCGACGAGATTGCCCAGTGGAGCAGCGCCGATGAGCCGGCCAAGCGCCGGATCTGGACGCACATTGAGCAGCGCCTCCAGGCGAACCCCTCATGAAACTGATCACTGTCTATCTGGACTTCATTTCGCCCTACGCCTACCTGGCGTTCGAGCAACTGCCGCTGGCCCTGATCGGGCACAGTTACAGCGTGACCTACAAGCCGATCCTGTTGGCCGCGCTGCTCAAACACCACGGGCAACTGGGACCGGCCGAGATAGCCCCCAAGCGCGACTGGACCTATCGCCAGGTGCAGTGGCTGGCGCAGCAGCAGGGCCTTGACTTGCAACTGCCAACGGCGCACCCGTTTAACCCGCTGGCGCTGTTGCGGCTGGCGGTGGCGTGCGACGCCCACGGCCTGCCGAATCGCTATGTCTGTGAAACCGTGTTTCGCCATGTCTGGCAAGGAGGGGGCGACGCCACCGACGCCCAGCGCCTGCACACCTTGACGCAACAGCTGGCGCCTGAGCGCGTGGTCAACAGCGACGAAGTCAAGGCACAACTCAAGGCGCACACCGACGAGGCCATCGGACGCGGTGTCTTTGGCGTGCCGACTTTCGAGGTGGATGGCAAGCTGTTCTGGGGTCTGGATGCCTTGCCGATGCTGCGCGACTACCTGGCCGGTGACGCCTGGTTTGCCGGGCCGCAGTGGGACGCCGCCCGTCAGTTACCCTTCGGTGTCAGGCGCCCAAAATAGCGGTTTGCCACATCACGAAACGCGAGCTAAGGGTTGCCACCTAGTTTGTCAGTCGGCTGTCAGTTTGGCGCAAGCTTCTGTTGGTTTCGTGTCAGAGAGGGGTCAGTGCTGTCTCCAAGAATACCCAGCAACCTCCATTTCGGAGGTCTCAACCTTTTGGAGACATAAATATGGCAACAGCAGCGGCCGCCCGGCCAATGACCGCCGAAGAAAAGAAGGTTATCTTCGCCTCGTCGTTGGGTACCGTGTTTGAGTGGTACGACTTTTACCTTTACGGCTCACTCGCAGCCATCATTGCCAAGCAGTTTTTCAGCGGTCTGGATGAGGGTTCGGCCTTCATTTTTGCCCTGCTCGCGTTTGCTGCCGGCTTCATCGTGCGTCCCTTTGGTGCGATTTTCTTTGGCCGCCTGGGCGACATGATCGGGCGCAAGTACACCTTCCTGGTCACCATCCTGATCATGGGCCTGTCCACCTTCATCGTCGGTATCCTGCCCAACTACGCCACCATTGGCGTGGCCGCACCGGTGATCCTGATTGCCCTGCGCATGCTACAAGGCCTGGCACTGGGCGGTGAGTACGGCGGTGCTGCCACCTATGTGGCGGAACACTCGCCCCAAGGCAAGCGGGGTGCCTACACCTCCTGGATTCAGACCACGGCCACCATGGGCCTGTTCCTGAGTCTGATGGTGATTCTGGGTACGCGCACGCTGATTGGCGAAGCCGCTTTTGCCGATTGGGGCTGGCGTGTGCCGTTCCTCGTCTCGATCCTGTTGCTGGCGGTGTCGGTGTGGATTCGCTTGAGCATGAACGAGTCGCCCGCTTTTGCCAAGATGAAGGCCGAAGGCAAGACCTCCAAGGCGCCTTTGAGCGAGTCCTTCGGTCAATGGAAAAACCTGAAGATCGTGATTCTGGCCCTGATCGGCCTGACTGCCGGTCAAGCGGTGGTCTGGTATTCCGGCCAGTTCTATGCCTTGTTCTTCCTGACGCAAGCGCTCAAGGTGGACGGTGCTTCCGCCAACATCTATGTGGCCATCTCGCTGCTGATCGGCACCCCGTTCTTCATCGTGTTCGGCTCCTGGTCCGACAAGATTGGTCGCAAGCCCATCATCATGGCCGGTTGCTTGTTGGCCGTGCTGACTTACTTCCCGGTTTTCGAGGCGCTGACCAAGGCCGCCAATCCGGATTTGTACGCGGCTCAGCAGGCCAACAAGGTGATCGTCACGGCTGATCCGAAAGAGTGCTCGTTCCAGTTCAATCCGACCGGCACCGTCAAGTTCACCAGCTCGTGCGACATTGCCAAGCAGGTGCTGGCCGGTGCTTCGGTGAGCTATGAAAACGTGGCTGGACCCGCTGGTGTTCCCGCGACCATCAAAATCGGTGCGACCGAGATCCCGAGCTACACCTCCAAGGGCCTGCCGGCAGCCGAGGCCAAAGCCAAGGATGCCGAGTTCAAGAAGCTGGTGGCCGCCGACCTCAAGGCCGCTGGCTACCCCGCCAAGGCTGACATGGCCAAAGTCAACACCGTCATGGTGATCGCCATCCTGACCTACCTGGTGATTCTGGTCACCATGGTGTACGGCCCGATCGCCGCCATGCTGGTGGAGATGTTCCCGACCCGCATCCGCTACACCTCGATGAGCTTGCCGTACCACATCGGCAATGGCTGGTTTGGCGGCTTGCTGCCGACCACGGCCTTTGCCATCGTGGCGCAGACCGGCAACATGTACAACGGCTTGTGGT
>DAITMI010000113.1:0-7299 GCA_036835225.1 Rhodoferax sp.
GCGCCCGGTTGATATTTCCGGCAATGACCAGACCAAGGTTACCGCGTCGGCAGGCACCCTGCGCCCGGCGACATGGAAAACATTGGCCATTCAGCGCAACAACGTTCCCGGCAGTTGCCTACAATGGCAAATCACCAGGCCGAGGGACTGCACCATCCCCGGCCGGTCATCCCCACCGGATCACACATTCGCATGGCTGAATTTTTCAAAACCTCCGTCATCTGGGTCGTGGACTTCCACTACGAAGGCCGTGCGCGCCGCTGGTTCAGGGCCTTCGGCCCCAAGGACGATCCGTTCCAGAAAATGACCGACACCCTGAAAGACCTGTACGGCGACCGCGCCAAACTGGCGACGGTGCGCAAGGCGACCGAGGAAGAGGAATTGCAGTACCTGCGCGGCGAAGAACCGAAAAACAGCTACTGCCCGACGGGTCGTTGAACGGGGAAATTCATGCGGCATGGCCTGCCGCGCCATGGCGCAGCTTCACACATGTCCAATGTCTGTGCGGGCTCGCGGCCGCATGAAATTTCATGGGCTCATTCGCCCAGCCAGAACCGGTCGCTTCTGTCCAGGAAATCGTGCACGTGGACCGTCACGGACTCCTCCTGGAGCAGGACCACGCTGTACTGCGGTGGTTCATGGCTGCCTGGAACATTCGTTGTTTCATCCAGTCTCAGGGCCACCTGGTGATTGGTGCCACGCATGGTTGAAAACGGGATGCCGCGCCAGCTGCCGAAGATGGGCCGATGAATGTGTCCGAAGAACAAATGCCTGATGCGCTGGGTATGCCCTTGCAGCGCCGCCTGAAAAGGCCCGGTCTCCAGCAAGGCAATGCGGTCCATGGAGGGAATGCCCAGGGGAAACGCCGGATGGTGCATGAACAGCAACACCGGCCGGTCATCCTCCGCCAGCCGCTCGGCCAGCCATTGGGCGCGTTTTTCGCAGAGCACGCCGTGGCTCACACCGGGTTCGTTCGTGTCCAGGAAGATGCCGCGATACTCGCCAATGGGCGCCTCATACTGAACAAAACCGTTCGTATCGGTCTGTACCTGCGGAAAAAATTCCCGGAAATTGGCGCGGTTGTCATGGTTGCCCAAGATGGGCAGGACAGGCATCGGCAGCCGGGCCAACTGCTCGGACAGCTGGCGGTAGGCGTCCCGATGGCCCACATGCGCCAGGTCGCCGGTGACCACGCACAGCTTGGCGTCGGCATGGTCCTGGATGACACTGTCCAGGCAACGCGCCAGCCGTTTGGCGGGGTCCAGCCCATAAAGGGCATGTCCCTGTTCGACGAGGTGTGTATCGGTGATGTGAATGAACTTCAGCACAACATCCCCTGATCAGCGTGGCAGCAAGGCTTGCACAGCTTTGCTCATGTCGGCCAGTGCGGCCTCGGGTTGGGCCGCTTTCGACACCACGGTCTGCAGGCGGTCCTTGATGACGTCCGTGATCTTGAGGCCGTTTTCTCCGGGGAAAGCGTACCAACCCGTCAGGACGGGCAGTTGCTTGACGGCCGTGAGGTAGTTCGGGTTCTTCTCATAAAACGGCTTGAGCATGGTGGCGTCGTTGGCGGGAATCAGGTTGGCGGGGAAATAGCCCGTTGCCTTCACCATCGACGTGGCGCCCAGGGGGCCCGTGGCGAATTTGATGTATTCCCACGCGGCTTTCTGCTTGACCGGGTCCTTGGCAAAGATCATTGCCACGTTGCCACCGGCAGGCAGGCGCCCAACACCTGGCTGGATGGGGAAGCGCGCGGTACGCACCTCGAACCGGTTGCCGACCTCCTTCATCACGCTGCCCAGGTTGGAGGTGGAGTGCGACCAGATGGCGAGATTGCCGGACACGAAGTCCTGCCGCGAGGTGGCCGTCGACACATCACGCATCGTCCCCTCGTTGACCATCTTCGCCAGGGTCTGGATGGCTGTCTTGCCGGGCGCGCCGTCGAAAGCCACCTTCTTCTCGTCAACGCTCAGCATCGTGCCGCCGTTCGAAAACACCAGCGCTTGCCACATCCAGTTGCCGGTGATGTCCCAGTCAAAATGAAACCCGTGCGTGCCGGGGCCGCTGGCCTTGGCCTTGCGACCCAGCTCGAAGATGCCGTCCCAGGTGGCGGGGAACTGGTCAATGTTGCCGCCGGCCTTGCGAATCAGGTCGGCGTTGAAATAGACGATGGGCGTGGACAGCGCAAAGCCGATGCCAACCTGCTTGCCGTTGACCTGGCCCAGCGAGAGCAGCGCCTGGTCGTATCCCATCTGGGACCAGTCTTTTTCCGCCTTGATGAAGGGCGTCATGTCGACGGCGATGCCGCGGTCCGCGAAGATGCGCTGGCGGTTCAGCCCCTGGTAGGACACGTCGGCCAGCTGGTTGGTGACCGCCTGGCGCAGGGACTGCTGGGTGGCTTCCTCGTAGCCCGGGCTCGGGGCGCGGAAAGTGACCTTGTACTGCGGGAATTTCGCCATGAAGTCCTGGGCGATTTTCTCGTGGACTTCCTTGAAGAGCTGCGGAATTGAATAGTCGACCACGATTTCAACCGGCTGCTGGGCTTGCGCCAAACCACAGGTCATTAGCACGGCGGCCGCGATGGATTTCAGAAAAACACGTTTCATGGGGTTTACTCCTGGATGGATGAACTAAGCTTTGACGCCGGTGAGCGTCACACCTTCAATAAAGCGCTTTTGCGCTGCGATAAAAAACAAAACCAGCGGCGCGGTGATCAGCACCGTGCCCGCCATCAGGGGGCCGTAATTGGTGCCGGCCTCTTCGTTGCGGAAAAACATGGTTCCGAGTGGCGGCGTGGCGAGCTCGGGCGAGGCGATGACCAGCAGTGGCCAGAAATAGTCGTTCCAGTGCCACACCACGGAAAAAATGGAGAAGGCAAACAGGGCCGGAATCGCGGTCGGCAGCATCACCCGCCAGACCAGTTCCAGTTCGTTCATGCCGTCCAGGCGCGCGGCGTGAATCAGGTCGTCGGGCACCGTGCGAAAGAATTGCCGCATCAGGAAGATGCCAAAAGCCGAGATGATGAACGGCACAATCAGGGCCGACAGGGTGTTGAGCAGGCCCAGGTGATGCAGCATCACGTAGATGGGAATAGCCGTGGCCTGATGGGGAATCATCAGCGCCAGCAGCACCAGCCGCCAGGCCCAGGTCTTGCCCCGGAAGTCGAGCTTGGCAAAGGCATAAGCCGCCGGCAGCGCCACCACGATCTGCAGGATCAGAATGGCCGCGCAGACAACCACGCCGTTCCAGAGATATCGCAGCAGAGGCACCTTGGTCAGCGCCTGCGTGTAGTTTTCAACCAATGCCAGCCTGCTTGGCAACAGGGAGAATTCCCTCGTGAAAATCTCGTCGGCCGGCTTCAGGGAGGTCAACACCATCCAGATGAACGGGGCAAGGAAGATGGCTGCACCGGTCATCAACACCAGATGGCGAAAGCTGCGAAAGAGGATGGATGGACGCTTCATCAGTAGTGGGTCTTTCGTTCCATGGCCAGGTGCTGCAGCTGGGTGAGAAAGAAGATGCCCGCAATGAACACCACCGTCATCGCACTGGCATACCCCATGCGGAGAAAACTGAAGCCTTCCGAATAAATGGTGTGGAGCAAAACTTCGGTGGCCTTGTTGGGGCCGCCCTTGGTCAACACATGCACGGTGTCGAACACCTGCAGCGACCGGATGGCGCAGACGGTGACGACAAAAAGCGTGGTGGGACCCAGCAGCGGCCAGGTGATGCGCCGGAAGCGGTCCAGGGGATGTTCGATGCCGTCCAGGGCACCGGCATCGCGGATGTCCTGGGGAATGCTCTTGAGCCCCGCCAGAAACAGGACAAGGGCCAGTCCGGACATCTGCCAGATACCAATCGCGGCGAGCGAGTAAAGCGCGGACCGGCGGTCATGGAGCCAGTTGCGCGGCTCCATGCCCAGCAATTCAAGCACCTGATTGACCAGGCCCACGCTGGGGTGCAGCAGAAATTGCCAGACAACCGCCATGGCGATCAGGGTGGAGGCCACCGGCATGAAAAATGCCGTTCTGTAGAAGGTACGGAGTTGGGTGTCCGATTCAATCAACAGGGCCGCCCCCAGGCCGATGGCTATCGAACCCAATGTCACCACGACCAGATACGTGAGTGTGTTGGAAATCGATTTCTGAAAGACCGGGTCGGCCATCAGCTCGCGGTAGTTCGCCAGCCCGACCCAATCCAGGGTCGCGGCGCCAAATTGCCAGTTGGTCAGGGACATGACCGCCACGATGGCGACGGGCACCACAAGCAGCATCATGATGAGGACCGTCGCTGGGGTGAGCAACAGGGCGGTGTGGAGCGGATTGACTCGCATGGTCCTGCCTCAGGCGGCTTTGCTCACGACAGGCGGGAGGGCTTCAAACGACCGGCGCTGGCCATCGGCATCGAACAGATGGATTTCACCAAAGGGCACCGAAACCCGAAGCGTCTGGCCCACCCGGATCGCCGGGCTGTTGGCGGGGAAACAAAATACGCAGGCGTCTTCGATGCCATCGACCTGGAGCGATGCAATCAGTTCGGCGCCGGTGTATTCCACATTCACCAAGGTGCCTTGAACTTCCAGTCCGTCCACGGCCTCCAGTGTCCCGGCCTGGGGCCTGAACGCAATGCGACAGGGGCCAGTCTGGCCATGTGAATGACCGACCAGCCGGCCTTGTGCCCACACGACGCCATGGGCTCCGACTTCCCCGTCGAGCAGGTTGATGCGCGGCGCCCCCACAAAGCGGGCAACGTCGAGGTTGGCGGGCCGTGTATAGATTTCCTCGGGTGTTCCGAGCTGCAGAATGCGCCCTTCCCGCATCACCGCGACACGGTCCGACATGGACATGGCTTCATGCTGGTCGTGGGTGACGTAGATGAACGTCACGCCCAACTGGTCATGAAGCTGACGGATTTCCCCGCGAAGTGTCTGGCGCAGGTTGGCGTCGAGGTTGGACAGCGGTTCGTCAAAAAGGAAAACGGCCGGTCTGCGCACCATGGCGCGTGCGAGGGCCACGCGCTGACGTTGACCGCCGGACAGTTGCGCGGGCTTTCGTTCCCAAAGCCCATCAATACCGAGGCTCTGCGCCACTTTGCGGGCATTCGCCTGCGCCTCGGTCTTGATGCGGCGTGTGTTGGCCGAAAACAATCCCGCACCCGGCAGCCGCCCCCAGAAACCGAGGCCCCGCATCAGCAACGGCGTGCAGATGTTGCCCCCCACCGTCATGTGGGGATACAGCGCGTACGACTGGAACACCATGGCACAGTCGCGCTGACTGGGTGACAAGGCCAGCAGGTCGCGCTCGCCCAAGCGGATCGCCCCTGAATCGGGCTGGTCCAGCCCGGCAATCAATTTAAGCAAGGTGGACTTGCCGCAGCCCGACGAGCCCAGCAGCGTCAGGAACTCGCCATCCTTGACGGTCAGGTCCAGCCCCTTGATGACCTTGGTGTTGCCGAATTGCTTGGTGAGTCCGGAGATGTGAATATCAGGCATGGCAAGCCTCCTTGTTGGCTGATTGGCGGCCGAGCACCCAGCTTGTGAACTCGTTGTAGCCGCTGAAACTCGTCATGTTGGGCAACAGGTCACTGGGGTGCACTGCATATCCGCCGAGATGGGCGGCGAAGCCAACCTGCGACAGACGGGCGCAAGAGGCATCCATGTAGGAGTCACCCACAAGCAGGGCCGCCGCGGCCGGTATTCCCATACGCTCCAGAACCATGAGCAGAGGGTCTGCGGCGGGCTTGGGACGTGGCGCATCTCCCATCCCTACAACGATGTCGAAAAGGCCGGCAATGCCAGCCTGCGTCAACAAAACGTCAGTCGAAGCCCGGTCCCGGTTGGTACAGATGCCCAGCTTCATGTCCAGCGCCTTGAGCGCCAGCAATGCCTCGTGCACGTGGTCAAACAGAGGTGCTGCCGGCAGCCATCGCTGCATGTACTGGTCCAGGTAGTCTTCTTCAAGCAGGCGCGCCAATTCCGGTTCCACCGGAGACGCCTGCAGGGCAATGGACTGGCGGAACATCGGCCTCAATCCTTCGTTGAGCGCCGCGCGCAAAAGCGGTGTGGAGACTTCGCGAAGGCCGGCCTGCACCAGCACACTGTTGGCAGCTGCTGAAAGCGATGGCAGGGTATCAAACAGGGTGCCATCGACGTCGAAAATGATTGCTCGAAACTGAGCGTTTGTGTTCATAACTTGGATATTACGAACACAAAATGTCAATTTCATGACCAAAATAGCATCCATGGCAGATAAAAAGTGTTCTCTGTTGTTTGTTTCTGGTTTCTAATACCCAAAATCTTTCACCCTGGATCCCGCATGCTCAAAGCCGCCCGTCACAAGGAAATCATTGCCCTGCTGCAAAGCGGTGGGGTCGTCGAAGTCAACACGCTGGCCGACAGGTTTCAAACCTCGCCCATCACGATCCGGCGCGACCTGATCGAACTCCATGAACGGGGGCTGGTTGAGCGAACCCGTGGTGGCGCCGTTTCCGGCGAGGTCATTGCCGAGGGTTGGGCCCGTTACGAAAGCATCAGCTACGCGGAACGCGAGCGGGAAAATGTCCGGGAAAAACGGGCGATCGCCGAGCTCGCCGCGCAGCATGTTTCTGACGGCGACTGCATTCTGGTCAACGCGGGGACAACCTCACGGCATTTGGCCGAGGCCCTGCGCGGTCATCAAAACCTGCATGTCGTGACCAACGGACTGACGGTCGCCATGGAGTTCGCCAGAAGCCGGAATGCTTCCGTCTATCTTTTGCCAGGCACCGTTGACTTCAAGAAAATGGCGACCGTTTGCCGTCCTGCGCCCGGCACCTTTGACGACATCTCGGTTCGTGCCGCTTTTCTTGGCGTCAACGGCATCTCGCCTTCGGGGGGTATCGCCATGCTTTCGCCAGAGGAGGCCGCCATGAACCGGGCTTTCATCGACGCGGCACAGACTGTCACCGTGATGGTGGACTCGTCGAAATTCCACTCTCAGGCCATCTTCCGGATTGCCCATCTGGACAAAGTGACGCGCATCATCACCGATGCAGGCATTGACCAGGACATCAGGGACCAACTCGAAAAGTTGAACGTGGAGGTGCTTGTGGCGTCGCCGGATGATGCGCCATCCTGAAGCAAGCGGTGTTGACACGGCTTCACCCCACGTTTCGCGCGGCGGCTGTCAGTTCCTGAAGCACTTGCGCGAAGGGAAGCTCAAAGCAAAAAGGGTTTGCTTCTATTTTCATAGCAGCAAACCCTTCAATACTGGCGGAGTGGACGGGACTCGAACCCGCGACCCCCGGCGTGACAGGCCGGTA
>DAITMI010000114.1:0-7215 GCA_036835225.1 Rhodoferax sp.
TGATGTACAAGATTGCCAATGAGCCGGCGCCGGACATTCGCGCGATCCGCCATGAGGTGTCCGCACGGCTGGCGGATGTGGTGGCGCTGTCGCTGGGCAAAAAACCTGAAACGCGGTATCAGGATGGCGACCAGTTTGCCGCCGATCTGCGTGCCGCCATTGCCGAGTTGTCGGCTGTACCCACAGGCCTTGCGGCCCCCGCCAGTGCCATCACCACAGGTCCGGAGGGCAGTGAAAAGACGGCAGTACTCGCGGCCGGCGACAATCCTGCTTTTGCACGGACAATTGCGGCCCGCTCCTTGCCGGATCCCCCGGCCGGCGTTGATGCTACCGATTTGAAGCCATAACAAAAATACGATGATCTACGAGATTTGCACCCAGACAGACCCCGGTTTAACCCGGGACAACAACGAAGACTCCGTCACGTTTGATGCCCCGACCCGCCTTTGCATTCTGGCTGACGGAATGGGTGGCTACAACGCGGGGGAAATCGCCAGCGGCATGGCGACGGCCTTTATCAAGTCCGAATTGGGGCGCTGGCTGGCGCAGGCTGGTAAGCATGCCAACGGCAAGGAGGTGCGCCGGGCGATGGAGATCTGTGTCGAAAACGCCAATCATTCGATTTTCAACGCGGCCAACTCCAACCCGCAGTACTCGGGCATGGGCACCACGCTGGTGGTCGGTGTGTTTCAGAACACCCGCCTGATGCTGGGCCACATTGGCGATTCGCGCTGTTACCGCTTGCGGGGTGGCCAGCTGGAGCAGATCACCAAGGACCACTCCCTGCTTCAGGAGCAGATCGACGCGGGGCTGATCACACCGGAGCAGGCGCTGACTTCGGTGAACAAGAATCTGGTGACGCGGGCTTTGGGTGTGGAGGACGCGGTGTTGCTGGAAGTCAACGAACACCGTGTGGAGCTGGGTGATATTTACCTGATGTGCTCCGATGGCCTGTCCGACATGATCAGTGACGAGGCGATTGCGGCTATTCTATCGGGATCGAAGTCGCTGGAGCAGAGCGCCAGGCAGCTTGTTGCTGCGGCCAACGACAGCGGCGGTCGGGATAATATTTCCGTATTGCTGGCTCAGGCCAAGGAGGTCTCGGTCAAACGCGGCCTGCTGTCCAGAATGCTGGGGAAATAGTCCGATTGAGTGACTTATTAAAAAATAGACAGGAGTCGGCCATGCCGAAAATGATCGTCTCTATTGACGGCGTTGTGATCAAAGAGGTTCAGTTGACCAAGGACCGCACGTCCCTCGGGCGCCGTCCTTACAACGACATCGTCATTGACAACCTGGCCGTCAGTGGGGAGCACGCCGTTCTGCAGATGTCCGGCAACGAGGTTTTTGTTGAGGACCTGAACAGCACCAATGGCACGTATCTCAACGGCAAGGCTGTCAAGAAGCAGCAGCTCAACAACGGCGACACCGTCGAAATCGGCAAGTACAAGATCAAGTATGTCAACGAAGCCGCGAGTGCGGGCTTTGAGAAAACGATGATCATCAAGGCCGGCTCGGCCGGGCTGGTCGCGCCAGCGGGGCCAGCGGCGGCCCCGGCGGCGTCTGCACCCGTCGATGGTGCGGGCACCAGCGCGGCCATCAAGGTCATGTCTGGCGCAGCCGCTGGCCGGGAAGTCGCCTTGGTCAAGGTGGTCACTACTATCGGCAAGCCAGGGGTGGCGGTTGCGGCCATCACCAAGCGGCCACATGGCTTTGTCGTGGCGCATGTGGAGGGGGACAACAAACCCACGCTGAACGGAACGCACATTGGCGTTGAGCCCGTGCCGCTGAAAAACGGCGATGTACTTGAGTTGGCGGGCACGCAAATGCAATTTGTCCAGCGCTGACTAGGCCGTTTCTCCGCGTTCGGCCGGAAAACCACTTCAAATCGCGGCTCTTCACGAGGCCTTATGCGACTTTTTTCCCGGCATTGGCCTCGCATTGCCGTCACGCTGATTCCGCTGGTTTTTGCCTTGCTCCATGCCAGCGGCGCATTACGCCTGGATGTCCTGCAGCGGCTTGACGACATTCTTTATGACGCCCGCCTTCGAGCCACCATGCCCAGGACGCTGGACGAGCGCATTGTCATCGTGGACATCGATGAAAAAAGCCTGGCGGAAGCTGGCCGCTGGCCATGGGGCCGCAACAAGCTGGCCACGCTCGTGGACGAGTTGCTGGGGCGGCAGCAGGCCGCACTGCTGGGATTCGATGTGGTTTTTGCGGAGGCTGACGACAGCTCCGGCCTGAAAAGGCTGCAGCAATTGGCCCGCAACGAATTGAAGGACCAGCCCGCCTTTACCGACAAGCTCGGCCAGATTCAGGCGAGCCTTGATTACGATGCTGTCTTCGCAAAATCGCTGGAGAACAAACCCGTCGTGCTGGGGTATTACTTCACCAGCGACCGGGACGGCCGCGTCAACGGTGTTTTGCCCGCTCCCGTCATGGGGCGGGAGGCCCTCCAGGGGCGGCCCATCCGGTTCACCAGCTGGAACGGCTTCGGTGCCAACATCGATGCCGTCGCCAAGGCAGCGCCCCTGGCAGGGTTTTTCAACTCCATCACGGAAGGCGACGGGGTTGTTCGATCGATTCCCCTGCTGGCTGAATACAAAGGCGAGTACTACGAGTCGCTGTCCCTGGCGATGTTTCGGATGCTGGTGGGCCAGCCCGGCGTCGCGCCTGGATTTCCGCAGGAAAAATTCCTGACCCGCAACTACCAGGGGCTGGAAAGCATTTTGCTCAAGCAGGGCGGTAAAGCGCTCGCCATTCCGGTGGATGACCGGGTGGCGACCCTGGTGCCTTTTCGCGGGCCTGGCGGTGCGAGCGGCGGCTCTTACCGGTATGTCTCCGCGTCCGATGTGCTGGCCGGAAAGATGCCGCCGGGCCAGTTGAAGGACAAGATTGTCTTGCTCGGCACCACCGCGCCTGGCTTGCTGGACCTGAGGGTCACCCCGGTTGGGGAAACCTATCCCGGCGTCGAGACCCATGCCAATGTGATTTCGGGGTTTCTCGACGGCAAGGTCTTTGTCAAACCGGACTATGCGGTTGGGTTCGAGGTGGTGATTCTTGTGCTGTCGGGGCTGACGCTGGCCCTCGCCTTGCCGCTGCTGTCCGCTCCGCGTGCGGTGGCGACCAGTGCCGCGGTGACCGCGGCTCTGGTGGGGCTGAATTTCTGGCTTTATTCCACCTATGGCCTGGTCTTGCCTCTGGCTACCGCGCTGGTCATGGCGTTCACGGCGTTTGCACTGAACATGAGTTATGGCTATTTTGTGGAAAGCCGTTCAAAGCGGGAACTGGCCAACCTGTTTGGCACCTACGTGCCACCCGAGCTGGTCGATGAAATGGTCAAGGACCCCGACAGCTACAGCATGAAGGCATCGGCCAAGGAGCTCACGGTGATGTTCTGCGACATGCGCGGCTTCACCCGGATGTCCGAAACCATGGAGCCAACGCAGCTGCAGGCCTTGCTCAACAGTGTCTTCAGCCGGCTCACGGACCTGATCCGCAGCAACCGCGGCACCATCGACAAGTACATGGGTGACTGCGTGATGGCTTTCTGGGGTGCGCCCGTCGAGACGCCTGAGCACGCCGCGCTGGCGGTCAAGACCGCGCTGGAGATGGTGCAGGCAATGCGCCAGCTCAATGAAGAGCATCGCAGCAAGGGTTTGCCGGAAATTGGCATAGGCATCGGGCTGAACACCGGCAGCATGTGCGTGGGCGACATGGGCTCGGATATTCGCCGCAGTTATACCGTCATTGGCGACGCCGTCAACCTGGGGTCCCGCCTGGAAGGGCTGTCCAAAATCTATGGCGTCGATACCGTGGTCAGTGCGTCCACCCGCGAACTGGCCACCGGGTTTGCCTGGCAGGAACTCGACAAGGTCCGGGTCAAGGGCAAGGACCAGGCGGTGGCCATTTTCTGTCCGGTGGCGCTTCCCGGCCAACTCGACAAGCAGGTGGGCAGCGAATTGAGGGAGTGGGCGTTGGCGCTCAGGGCCTACCGCGACCAGGCCTGGGACGACTGCGATGTGCATTTGCTCAACTTACAGCGCATGAATGCGCAAAAGTACCTTTACCGCCTGTACGCAGAGCGTGTAGCCTCCATGAGGTTGCTGCCGTTCGATCCCGCGTGGGACGGGGCAACCAACTTCGAAACCAAATGACACAGCCTGCCAGCGCCTCAAGCCGGAAAAGACCATGAAAGTACGCGTACTGGGCTGCTCGGGAGCGATTGCCAAAGGCTGCCGCACCACCTCTTTCCTGCTCGATCACGACGTGCTGGTCGACGCCGGGACGGGTGTTGGCGATCTCACGCTGGATGAGATGCGCGGCGTCGACCACGTGCTGCTGACACACTCCCACCTGGACCATGTCGCGGCCCTGCCGCTGATGGTGGACGCGATTGCGGCACAGCGGACGACCCCGATACAGATTCATGCGCTGCAGGGCACGATTGACGCGCTGAAGGCCCATATTTTCAACAACACCATCTGGCCGGATTTTTCGAGAATCCCCACGCCGGAAGCACCGTTTGTCAGCTTTCATCCGCTGGCCGTCGGCCAGACGCTGTTGTTGGCAGGAAAATATGTGGAAGTGTTGCCCGCGGTTCATACCGTGCCCGCGGTGGGGTATGCGGTGGCGACCGGCGCCGGGTGCTGGGTGTTCACCGGCGACACCGAGCGCAACCCCGCGCTGTGGGCCCGGATCAACCAGCTCAATGTCGCCATGCTGGTGATCGAGACGGCCTTCAGCAACCGCGAACGCGACCTGGCCCGCCGTAGCCTGCATCTGTCGCCCCATGCGCTGGCCAGCGAGCTGGACTGCATCGACAAAGGCAGGAACTATCCGATTTACATCACCCATACCAAGCCGGCGGAGACCGAATTGATCATGGCCGAGATACAGCGTTTCGACCAGACGGCGCCGTTTGGTCCCAACGTCACCCACGACATACGCTGGTTGCGCGCGGGTCAGGAGTTTGAGTTATGAATGCCCTCGCACAGCAAGACCACGAAGACGCATTTTTTGACTCGCAAATGCTCCCACCGCAGGAGCGGGGAGTCACTTTTGAACTGCTTTATTTCCGCCAGCTGCAACTGGTCACCAACCGCATTCATGAAACCGAGAACATTGACCAGATCATGCTGGAGGCCAGCCAGGATATCTGCAAGCTGTTCAATGCCGATCGCCTGACCCTTTACGCCGTCAATGAAGACCGCACATCCATCATCTCCAAGGTCAAGACCGGGCTCAACACCAGCCGCGACCTGAAGCTGCCCATCAGCGCGCAAAGCATTGCGGGCTACGTTGCGTTGTCAAAAACCATGGTGAATATCGCCGATGTGTATGACGACGAAGCACTCAAGAAAATCCATCCCAATCTGAGTTTTCTGCAGGAAGTGGACAAACGCTCCGGCTACCGTACCAAACAGATGCTGGTTGCACCGGTGATGGATGGCACCACGCTTTATGGCGTCCTGCAGGTGATCAACAACCGCAGCGATCAGCCCTTTGCAAAGCTGGAAGAAGACGGTGCGCAGCAGCTGTGCAAGACGCTGGGCATCGCCATTCGCCAGCGCATGCAGAAGGCGGAAGACGGCCAGCGGCGCAGGGCGACCAAGTACGACGGCCTGGTGGCCGAAGGGGTGCTGAGCCAGGACGAGTTGCGCCACTGCATCCAGAAGGCGCGCGACGAGGCCCAGTCGGTCGAACATCTGCTGATGGCTGACTACCGCATTCGACCCGCGCAGATCGGCGCGTCGTTAGCCAAGTTTTTTGGTGTTCCCTACGAAGCCTTCAACGCGGGGCGCATACGTTCGGAAATGCTGCATGGCCTCCTCAAGCGGCACTTTGTCGAGCAGCAGGGCTGGATGCCGCTGGAAGAAACGCCAGACGGGCTGACCCTCATGTGTGTTGATCCTGAGGCGGTGCGGGGCGCCCGGGTGGTTCCGCAGGTATTTCCGAAAATCGGCAAGTTCGCCTACTGCGTGACCACCCAGACCGAGTTTGACGAAACCCTGAGCCAGCTTTTTGGCGCGGGCAACGAGGGGGGCTCCATTGACCAGCTTCTGGCCGACATGGACTCGCCGCTCGAAAACGATGCCAACGACGATTCGGCGCTGGAGTCGGCTGCTGCCGACAACGAACTGGTCAAGTTCGTCAACAAGGTCATCATTGATGCCTACAAGCAGAAGGCTTCCGACATTCACATCGAGCCCATGCCCGGCAAGGCCAAAACCGGTATCCGTTTTCGCATCGACGGGAGCTTGCTGCCCTATATCGAAGTTCCGGCCCAGTTTCGCCAGGCCATGGTCACGCGGCTCAAGATCATGTGTGATCTGGATATTTCCGAAAAGCGCAAGCCGCAGGACGGGAAAATCAAGTTCAAGAAATACGGACCGCTCGACATCGAGCTGCGTGTTGCCACCATCCCGTCAGCGGGAGGTGTCGAGGACGTCGTCATGCGGATTCTCGCGGCGGGCGAACCCATCCCGCTTGAAAAGCTGGGGCTGACGGATCACAACCGGGAGCGGCTCGAGAAAACGGTCTCCAAGCCCTACGGCCTGTTTTATGTTTGCGGCCCGACCGGTTCCGGCAAGACGACCACGCTGCATTCCATCCTGAAATTCCTGAACACGTCAGACAGGAAAATCTGGACGGCCGAAGACCCCGTCGAGATCACGCAGAAGGGTTTGCGCCAGGTCCAGATCAACAAGAAAGCAGGCATCGACTTTGCCCTGGTGATGCGTGCTTTCCTGAGGGCCGACCCGGACATCATCATGGTCGGCGAGTCGCGCGACAAGGAAACCGTCTCCATGGGCGTGGAGGCCTCGCTCACCGGGCACATGGTTTTTTCGACCTTGCACACCAATTCGGCGCCCGAGTCCATCACCCGCCTGCTGGACATGGGCATGGACCCCTTCAATTTTGCGGATGCGCTGCTCGGCATCCTCGCGCAACGCCTGGCAAAAAAATTGTGCGATTGCAAGGAAGCCTACCAGCCGGCCGCGCAGGAAATCAAGGACTTCATCAAGGAGTACGCTGAGGAACTGCGAAGTACGGATGCCTGGAAGACGGATGCGGGTGGCGAGGCGCAGGCCTTGCTTGACGACTGGGTGGAGCGGTATGGCAAGGACGGCCAGCTGACCCTCTACCGGGCTGTGGGCTGCGACAAATGCAACCAGACCGGCTACAAGGGCCGTATCGGCCTGCATGAGC